>NZ_PYIA01000142.1:0-13596 GCF_013265645.1 Sphingopyxis sp. BSNA05
TTTTGCCGATCTGCTCGGTCGCACGCTGATCTGGAAGGGCTACAAGCTCACCCATATCATCAACATCACCGATGTCGGCCATCTGACCTCAGACGCCGATGTCGGCGATGACAAGATGGAAAAGGCCGCCGCGCAATCCGGCAAGTCGGCTTGGGATATCGCCAAATATTATACCGATGCCTATTGGCTGGATATCGACCGGCTCAACATCCGCCAGCCGGCGAAATGGGCGATCGCCACCGACCATGTCGAAGAGATGATCGCCTTTGCCGAAAGCATTGCCGACAAACATTGCTACGAGCTGGAAAGCGGGCTTTATTTCGATGTCAGCACCGTGCCCGACTATGGCCGGCTTTCCGGCGCGCAAAGCGATGACATCGAAGGCCGGATCGAGGCGGTGGAGGGCAAGCGCCATCCGCAGGATTTCGCGATCTGGCGCAAGACGCCTGCCGGCGAGACACGGCAGATGGAATGGGACAGTCCCTGGGGCAAGGGCGCGCCGGGCTGGCATCTCGAATGTTCGCAGATGAGCCATAAATATCTCGGCGAACAATTTGATATTCACACCGGCGGGATCGACCACCGCGAGATCCACCACCCGAACGAGATCGCCCAGAACCAGGCGCATAACTGCTCCGAGCATAGCGGCGCCAATATCTGGATGCACAATAATTTCCTGATCGACCGGGCCGGCAAAATGTCGAAATCAAGCGGTGATTTCCTGCGGCTGCAGGTGCTGGTCGACCGGGGCATCCATCCCCTCGCCTATCGTCTGATGTGCCTGCAGGCCCATTATCGCAGCGAGCTGGAATTTACCTGGGAAAATCTGGTCGCGGCGCTGACCCGGCTGAAGCGCATCGTCATGGGCGTAGAACGGCTGCTGGAAAAAGCGGACGGGCAGACCGCACCAATAGACCATCCTGCCCTCCTGCAATTGCGGGACAAGTTTGATGCCGCTCTCAGCGAGGATCTGAACAGTTCGAAAGGCCTGCCGCTACTGGAAGAATTGCTCGGGCTGAAGAAACTTCCTGCTGACCAAAGAATGGTTCTGCTAACGGAAATGGACTCGGTTGTGGGGCTTCAGCTTGCCAGCCTGACGCGCAAGGAACTGCGGGTGCGTCCTGCGGGTGCAGAAATTGATGAAGCGGCAATCGAGGCAAAGCTCGACCAGCGGCAGCAAGCGAAGGCAGAAAAGGATTTCGCAACCGCCGACGCGATCCGAGACGAACTGACCGCGAAAAACGTGGAGCTGATGGACGGTGACCCGCTGCGCTGGGACTGGACCATAGAGATTTAGATTTTACCTCGGGGAACCTCCGCGCAGACGGAGGCCCCGCACAGGCACGGATGCATCGGAACACAAGATTCCGGCCCTTGCGACAACAGATTTTAGGAGGCCGAAAAATATGACCGTCAAGCCCAAAGCTGCCATGGCATCGCTCGTCCGGCCGCTGGTCGAACCGCATTGCGGCGATCTAGATGTCACCTGGTTCACCAGCACGGAGGAAGCGCTTGCAATCGCACCTCACGCCGAAATCGGCTGGTTCGACATGTATGACAAGGAAAAGATGGCGCAGATCATCGGCGCCGCAACCAACCTGAAATGGCTCAACAGCATTTATGCCGGCGTCGAACATTTTCCGCTCGAGCAGCTCAAGGCGCAGGGTACGATCCTGACCAATGGCGCCGGTCTCAACAGCGCTCCAATCGCTGAATTCGCCGTCATGATGATGCTAGCCGCCGCCAAGCGCATGGATCAGATCGTCGACAACCAGCGCCAGCATAACTGGCTCGAAACCCCGCCCGGGACCACCGAGATCGACGACAGCAAGGCGCTGATCATCGGCTATGGCGGCATCGGCCAGCAGATCGCCAAGAAGCTTTCCGGCTTTGACGTTGACGTGACCGCCGTCCGCCGCACCGCGACCGGCGAGCCCAATGTCATCGGGCTGGACGACTGGCGCGACCGGCTCGGCGAATTTGACTGGGTCTTCGTATCGGCCCCCGCCACCAGCGACACGAAACATATGTTCGGCGCGGACGAATTTGCCGCGATGAAATCCTCCGCTTGGCTGGTCAATGTCGCGCGCGGTTCGCTGGTCGACCAGGATGCCCTGCTGGCAGCGCTGAACGACAAGGTCATCGGTGGCGCAGCGCTCGACGTTGCCGACCCGGAACCGCTGCCCGCCGACCACCCGCTGTGGGATGCGCCCAATTGCATCATCACCATGCATTTGTCGGGCGTTGCGCAAACCCGGATGTTCCAGCGCGCCGCGGCACGCTTCGTCGAAAACCTCAAACGCTATCGCAGCGGCGAGGAGATGATCGCCGTCGCCGACTTCGACCGCGGATATTGAAGGGGGTGACTCTCCGGCAATTTTAACTTACCATCCAATTAGATAGGGGTAGAGTGAGTCTCGTTTCTGAGGGGGATCGAGGGTCATTGGGGTCGTTGCCATTTACTCGCACCAGTACTGGCCATCGCGGCCAGGGAAGGACCCACATGACCAAAGCATCCGATCTGTTCGTAGAATGTCTCGAGAATGAAGGCGTTGAATATCTGTTCGGCGTTCCCGGCGAAGAAAATCTCGACATGCTCGACAGCCTGTCGCGCTCGAAGAAAATCAAGCTCATTCTCACCCGGCACGAACAGGGCGCCGGCTTCATGGCCGCGACCTATGGCCGCCACACCGGCAAGACCGGCGTGTGCATGGCAACGCTCGGCCCCGGTGCCACCAATCTGGTTACTGCCGCGGCTTATGCGCAACTCGGCGGCATGCCGATCCTGATGGTCACCGGCCAGAAGCCGATCAAGAAATCCAAACAGGGCCGCTTCCAGATCCTCGACGTCGTCGACATGATGGGCCCGATCACCAAATTCACCCACCAGCTCGCCTCGGCTGACAATATCCCGAGCCGCGTGCGCGAAGCGATTCGCCTGGCCGAGGAAGAAAAGCCCGGCGCCACCCATATCGAATTTCCCGAAGATATTGCCGACGAGGAAACCGACTCGACCCCGATCACGCCGAGCCTGGCCCGACGTCCGGTTGCCGAAGCGAAAGCCGTGCGCGCCGCGACCAAGAAGATCGAGAATGCCAAATCCCCGATCATCGTTGTCGGCGGCGGCGCCAACCGCACAACCACCGGCCGCATGCTCACCCAATTTATCGAGAAGACCGGCATACCCTTTGTCACCACCCAGCTCGGCAAGGGCGTGGTCGACGAAACCCATAAGGAATTCATGGGTTGCGCGGCGTTGTCGGCCAATGACTTCGTCCACCGCGCGATCGAATCCGCCGACCTGATCATCAACGTCGGCCATGACGTGATCGAAAAGCCACCCTTTTTCATGGCGACCGGCAGCACCGAGGTCATCCACGTATCGATGAACAGCGCCGAGGTTGATCCGGTCTATTTCCCGCAGATCGAAGTGATCGGCGATATCGGCAATGCGATCTGGCAGATGAAGGAAGATATTGTTCCCTCCGGCAGCTGGAATTTCGACGCGATGTACAAGGCGCGCCGGGCCGAGGAAGAGCATACGGATTCGATGGATGACGACGTCCGTTGCCCGATCTATCCGCCGCATCTCGTCAAGGTCGTCCGCCAAGCGATGCCGGCCGACGGGATCATCTGTCTCGACAATGGCGTCTATAAAATCTGGTTCGCCCGCAATTACAAGGCGCGTCAGGCCAATACCGTATTGCTCGACAATGCGCTGGCGACAATGGGCGCCGGCCTGCCCTCTGCCATGGCCTCGGCGATGGTCTATCCCGACCGCAAGGTGATGGCAATTTGCGGCGATGGCGGCTTCATGATGAACAGCCAGGAAATGGAAACCGCTGTTCGGTTAAAGCTCAACATCACCGTGCTCGTTCTCAACGACAACAGCTACGGCATGATCCGTTGGAAGCAGGCCAATATGGGCTTCAAGGACTGGGGACTGACCTATGGCAATCCGGATTTCGTCAAATATGCCGAATCTTATGGTGCCAATGGTTACCGGATCACGAGCGCCAAGGACCTGCAGGAAACCATCGACAAATGCCTCAACAGCGAAGGCGTGCATCTCATCGAAGTTCCGGTCGATTATTCCGACAATGATCGCATCCTGAACCACGAGATCAAGGAACTCAGCGCAAAGGTTTAAACGAGACACCTATGACCAAATTGAAAGACGTCTATCCGCTTTATCTCAACAATGAAGCGGTGCAGCCCAATAGCGACCTGGAAGTCACCGACAAATATACCAATGAAGTGGCTTTCCGGACGGCGCTGGCAACACCCGATGTCATCGAGGAAGCAATTGCCGGCGCGGTATCGGCCACCGAACCGATGGCAAAAATGGCCAGCTACGAGCGGCAGAATGTGCTGCAACATTGCGTCGACCGGTTCAAGGAACGCTATGACGAACTGGCCTATTCGCTGTGCGTCGAGGCGGGCAAGCCGATCAAGGATGCCGAGGGCGAAGTCGGGCGCCTGATCGATACATTCCGCATTGCCGCCGAGGAATCCGTCCGCAATTATGGCGAGGTCCAGCCGCTGGACATTTCGGCTCGCGCCAAGGGCTATATGGGCATGTGGAAACGCGTTCCGATCGGTCCGTGCAGCTTTATTTCCCCGTTCAATTTCCCGCTCAATCTCGCCGCGCACAAGATTGCGCCAGCCATTGCCGCAGGCTGCCCGTTCGTGATGAAACCGGCCAGCAAGACGCCGCTGGGCGCGATCATCATGGGCGAGGTGCTCGCCGAAACCGATCTGCCCAAAGGCGCCTTCTCGATTCTGCCCGCTAGTCGGGACGGCGCCGACCTGTTCACCACCGACGAGCGCCTGAAGCTGCTTTCCTTCACCGGTTCCCCCGGTGTCGGCTGGGACCTGAAGGCCAAGGCCGGCAAGAAACCGGTGATTCTCGAACTGGGTGGCAACGCCGCCGTGGTGGTCGACCATGACGCCGATCTCGACGATGCGCTCGAACGGATTGTCTTCGGCGCCTTCTACCAGTCGGGCCAGAGCTGCATCGGGGTGCAGCGGATCATCATTCATGAAAGCATCTACGACCGTTTCAAGGACATGCTGGTTGCCAAGACCAAGACGCTGGTTTCCGGTGATCCGAAAGACCGCGACACATTCATTGGCCCGATGATTTCCGAAGGCGAAGCCAGCCGCCTGCATGGCTGGATCGAAAGCGCCGTGGCCGGTGGCGCGACATTGCTGTGCGGCGGCAAGCGCGAGGGCAATATGCTCGAGGCGACGCTGCTGGAGAATGTCGACACCAGCGCCGATGCCTATCGCGAGGAGGCCTTCGGTCCGCTCGCCCTGCTTTCGAAATTCAGCGATTTCGGCGCGGCGATGGACGAGGTCAACGACAGCAAATTCGGCCTGCAGGCCGGTATCTTCACCCGCGATATTTTCAAGTCGCTGGATGCGTGGGATCGTCTGGATGTCGGCGGAGTCGTAATCAACGACGTGCCATCCTACCGGGTCGACAATATGCCCTATGGCGGGGTCAAGGACAGCGGCCTCGGCCGCGAGGGCATCCGCTTCGCGATGGAGGACATGACCGAAATCCGCAATCTGGTTATCCGCCGCAAGCCGGGGTAGACGGCAGGCAGGCAAGCGTTGCCAATGTGCCACACCCTGCTTCGGCAACAGCGCGAGTCTCTTGTCAAGGCCTTAGAAAATAGAAGAAATCGGTCGTTTTTCCTTTGCATTAGGAGGCAGTTGGCGGATAGGTAATCTGGTCGTTATTATAAACGGCACGGGTCGCGTCGCGCTGAACGAGGGGCCGGTTTGAAAACCGGATTGGCCAACGATGCACATGGGGGACAAAATTTCGTGGAAGCTCGGCTGGTCGGCACTGGCCGCTGGCCTGTTCTGTTCGGCACTCGTCGCAACGGCATTATTCATCTCGACCATGGCAAGCCCCGAACCGGTGGAAGCCGCCAGCGATCTCGCCAGCGGCACGCATCTTGGTGTGGCAACCTGCGGCGGATCAACCTGCCACGGGCGTCAGGAAGCCGATGGCGAAATCGTCCGGCAGGACGAAATCATGCGCTGGCAGGAAGAATCCACCCCCGGCGGCGCGCACAGCCGCGCTTTCCGTGTCCTGCGCGAACCCCGCAGCATCGCAATCGCCAAACGGCTCGGCATCAAGGACGCGTCCTCCGCATCCGAATGCCTCGGCTGTCACAGCACGGCGGCAACCAGCAAGGGGCCGCGCTTCCAGCTGAACGACGGCGTGGGTTGTGAATCCTGCCACGGTGCCTCCTCCGGCTGGCTTTCCGGCCATTATGCCGTCGGTGCCAGCCATGCCCGCAATGTCGCGCAGGGCCTGATCCCGCTCGACAATCCGAGGCCCGCGCCGGCGTCTGCCTCGACTGTCATTTCGGCAGCGCCAAGAAGGGCCAGTTTGTCGATCACCGGATCATGGCCGCCGGTCATCCGCGCATTTCCTTCGAAATGGACCTGTTTTCGACCCTGCAGCAGCATCATGACGAGGATGTTGACTATATCCGTCGCAAGGGCCGGACCAACAGTGTCCAGTTCTGGGCGGTCGGCCAGGCGATGGCGCTGGAGCGTTCGCTCAACCTGTTCACCAAGCCGGCAATCGCCACTGAAGGCATTTTCCCGGAATTCTATTTCTACGATTGCCACAGCTGTCACCGCCGGATTTATGACAGTGCTTCGGCCCGCCCGACCTCGGTCGACAATCCCGGACGTCCGATCCCCGAAGGCATGCCGCCTTATAATGACGAAAATATGATCATGCTCAGCGCCGCGATCAAAGTGGCCGCACCGGATATTGCTGCTGATTTCGACAGCCGCTCGAAAGCCTTTCACGCCGCCATGGCGCAGGGCCGCGGTCCCGCCGTCGAGGAAGCCGCCCGCCTGCGGCAATATGCCAGCCAGCTCGCAGACCGTTTCTCCCGCGCCAGCTTTGGCCGCGAGCAAACATTTCGGATCATGGAAAGCATCGCTGGTCAGGCGATCTCGCCGCGCTTCACCGATTATGAAGGCAGCGTCCAGGCGGTGATGGCAATCGACACCTTGCTCAACGGTCTGGTCAACAGCGGCCAGGTCAGCGAATCCGCCGCGTCGAGCCTGCGCGGCCAGATCAATGTCGCCTATGCCGCGGTCGCCGAACCCAATAGTTACGAGCCGCTGAAATTCCGGCGCGCGCTGGGCAGCGCGGTCCGCACGATCCGGTCGCTGAGATAGGAAGTCCGGTGATGCGCAAACCCTTTTTCACCTCTGCCCTTTCGGCCGCAGCACTGGTTCTGACCTCCTGTGGCGGTGGCGGCGACAGCAATGATTTCGGTGGCACCCCGTCACCCTCGCCTGCTCCGACACCCGCGCCCACACCGCCCCCGACGGGAACCGGCGGCCTGTTCGCGGCACCGGCACAGCGGTCGCTGACCGTTACCGATGTGCAGACAATCATCGCCCAGGCCGTTGGTGAAGCGCAGGCCCGCAACCTGCCTTCGGTCATCGCCGTGGTCGACCGGGTCGGCAATGTGCTGGCCGTGTTTGACATGCAGGGTTCGAACGGCGGATCATCGGAGATCACGATCAGCAACCGGCAGATCGGCGGCCTTGCCGGTCCGGCCGATCTGGTAGGGCTGCAGGGCCAGCAGGTCCCGGCGGCCGCTGCAGCAATCGCCAAGGCGGTAACCGGAGCCTATCTGTCGAGCAGCGGCAATGCCTTCTCCTCGCGGACCGCCAGCCAGATCGCCCAGGAACATTTTCCGCCTGCACCGACCACCGTCGGGCTGGAAAGCGGGCCTTTGTTCGGTGTCCAGTTCAGCCAGCTGCCCTGCTCCGATCTCTCCCAGCGTTTCAACGCAATGGGCGGCACGGGTGCGCTGATCGGTCCGAAAAGATCGCCGCTTGGCCTTGCCGCCGATCCCGGCGGGCTGCCGCTCTATAAGGATGGTGTTGTCGTGGGTGGCATCGGCGTCATGGGCGACAGCGACTATGGCTTCGACCCCGATATTCTCGATGTCGACGTCGATGACGAGGAGGCAATCGCCCTGGCCGGCATGCAGGGATTTGCGCCATCTGCGTCGATTACCGCCAACCGGATATCGGTCGACGGCACATCCCTGCGGTTCAGCGATATGGTGGTCTCCGACCTGTCGCCGCTGCAGAATAATTTTGCCGCCATAAACAATATCGCCATCGGCCAGCTGATCGCCGTCAAAGGCTATAGCAATGGCCCGATCATCGCCGGCACCGCTTATGGAACCGAAGCATCCGGCATCCGGGCCTCGAAGACAAGCGAATTCAGGAACAGCGATGCCTTCGTGCTGACCGACGGCAGTGGCGCCAATCGCTATCCGATCCGCGGCGGCACCGATGCGGCGGCGGTGACCGCTCCGCTAACGGCAAGCGAAGTGCGTGCGATATTGGAAGAAGCATTCCTTGTGGTCAGTCGTGCCAGAGCGCAGATTCGCCAGCCGCTGGACAGCCGGATGCAGGCCACCGTCAGCGTCGTCGATACCCACGGCCAGATATTGGGCATCGTCCGGACACCCGACGGCCCGATTTTCGGCACCGATGTGTCGCTACAAAAAGCGCGAACGGCGGCCTTTTTCTCGAATAGCGTCGCGGGTCAGCAGCTGCTCGCAACACCGGTCTTCGCGCCTTTCGCCAATGTGCCAGCCCATGTGCAGCGGGTGCGCAATTTCCTTGGCGACCCCAACGCCCTGACCGGAACGGTCGCCTTCGCTGACCGGTCCGGCGGCAATCTGTCCCGCCCCTATTTTCCCGATGGCGAAATAGGGCGCCCGCCAGGACCGCTGTCGATCGATCAGTCATCCCGGTTCAGCCCGTTCGCGGTCGGCCTGCAGCTTGATCTGGTCTTTCCCAATATCGTCCAGCATGTCGGCTTTGTCCGCTCCAACGGTGCCAGTGCCGACACCGACCAGCGCTGCACCCAATTGCCGGCCATCGCCGGAACCGGCGGACAGAACCGTCTCTCCAACGGCATCCAGATTTTCCCGGGCAGCGTGCCGATCTATCGCGGCGACAAGCTGATCGGCGGCATCGGGGTTTCCGGCGACGGCATCGATCAGGACGACATGGCGAGCTTTCTCGGTCTCAATAACGCTGCTGTCCGGCTGGGCACCATCAGCAATGCGCCCAAAGCAATCCGGGCCGACAATGTCGTGGTCGATCTCGGCAATGCCAATGTCCGGCTGCGCTATGTGAACTGCCCCTTCGCGCCGTTCCTCGACAGCAACGAACAAAATGTCTGCGAGGGGCTGTAGGACTGATGGCCGGACTCTCAGCCTCCTTCGTACCGATCCTGGCGGTAATGTCAGGCCAGGCCGAGCAGCTGGAAGCACAGCGGGCATCGGTCGAGGATATGGAAGCCTCTCTTGCGGCTTTGGCGGCGGGGGAAGAATTTGCATGGATTCGGACAAAATCTGCCGATTTTGGCCAGGAAACGGGCATGGGGGACCGGATTCCGACGAAGAAGAGCCCGAAAAGGACGACAAAACCGCGGCGGCCCCTTTGCCGCCGAAAGATGCTTCCAAGTCTTCCAATTTGCCGCAATCCGAAGCGCCGGTTCCGCTCGAAACGGACATGGAAAGCCTGACCGCCGATGACGCCCTGATCGACGGTCGCCGCCGTCCTGGCGTCCAGCAGCGCCTGCCAGACCGGGTAACCCAGAACAATCCCGGCGCAGTCAATGCCCCGCCGCCGGAAGCCTTTCCAACCGACGAATTCCCGGTTCCCGACCGCTGGCGGATCATGCAAAGCCTCTGCCCCGCCAAGGGCGGCGACGACGCAATCTATACTTTGTTCGGGGCACTGCGAAACAACTGCCACAGCACGCTCAATCCCTATCACCAGAATGTGTTGAAGGGCGACAAGCCGATCCCGGCCGACAAGAAACCGGGCTTTCTCAAGGGCGATGACTGGTTTTTCGTCGCCAACCTGATTTCGGATACGGTCGTCGAACCCCGCAGTTTCCCTATCCCCGTCGGCGTCCAGACCACCGAACGCCCGAATAGCATCGACGTTTTCGGACGGTCCGGTTCGGAAGTCTATGCCCAGACATTCATCACCGGCTTTGCCTGATCAAGGGCTCCACCGCCTACAAGCCACCCGATGTTGAATATCGCCTGACATTGGCGACCCAGGTCAATCATGTGAATGTCCCGGAGCGCCGGGTCCTGTTCGTCGAACCGTCGAAATCCTCGCATCGCACCGACTGGTTTGTCGGCGTACAGGAGGCATTTTTCGACTATCATATCCGCAACACCTCGGCCCGCTATGACTTCGACAGCTTCCGCATCGGTATCCAGCCGATGCAGGCTGATTTCCGCGGTTTCCTGTTCCAGGACAACCAGCTCGGTTTCCGCCTGTTCGGGACCCGCGACAACAACCGGATCCAGTATAATCTGGGTGCCTTTGTCCAACTGGAAAAAGACACCAATTCAGGTCTCAACGACATCACCCAGACCCCGCGCGAAAGTTATATTTTCTTCGCCAATCTCTACCGGCAGGATCTGCCCTTCGTCGGTCTGACGAGCCAGTTCAGCCTGACCTATAATATGAACCGCGAAAAGTCCGACGTCGAGATTGACGACAATGGCTTTCCGGTCCGGCCCGCATTGCTCGGCGATCTCAGGGGCCGCGCCTATGATGTCGTCTATCCCGGCTATGCCTTTGACGGACGGATCGGGCGGATCAATCTGACGGGTCAGGTCTACGGCGCCTTTGGCGAGGACTGGAACAGCTTCTTCACCAGCGAACCGGCAAAATCGAAGCCTATTTCGGTGCGCTGGAAGCCAGCTATGACGTTGACTTCCTGCGCTTCCGCGCCTCCGGCCTGTTCGCCAGCGGCGATGGCAATCCCTATAATAATACCGAAGCCGGCTTTGACGCGATCTTCGAAAACCCGATTTTTGCCGGAGCCGACACCAGCTACTGGATCCGCCAGACCATCCCTTTCGCCGGCGGTGGCAGGGTGATCTCGATCAACGGTCGTAACGGTATCCTAAACTCGCTTCGTTCGTCAAAGGAACAGGGCCAGAGCAATTTCAACAATCCCGGCACGATATTGGCCGGCGTCGGCGTCGATGCCGACCTGACCCCCGATTTCCGGCTTTCCGGCAATGCCAACCATCTCTGGTTCCACAAGACAGAAAGCCTCGAAGCCCTGCGCGTCGAAGGTTCGATCCCACGGGATATTGGATGGGACCTGTCGCTGGCGGCCATCTACCGCCCGAAAGCCACGCAGAATATGGTATTCCGCCTCTCGGGCGCTGCTTTGATACCCGGAAAAGGATTCAAGGATTTGTTCGACCAGACCGACAAACGCGACTTCCACTATTCGATTCTACTCAACGCGATATTGGCTTTCTGATGGGCATACGGAACCTTCTGATCGGCAATAGCAAATCGATCCTCGCGGGGCTGGGTGCCCTAGCGCTAACAGTCACTCCCGCCTCGCTGCTGCTTGCAGCAGGCAAGGAAAAACCGCAAAAGGTCGACTATAGCTTCACGCCCCCTGCCCCGCAGAACCAGACCTGGGACGAGGCGCAAGCCAAGAGCAGCGGCTGCCAGAGCTGTCACACTGATAGCGATCAGAAGACGATGCACGAGACCCCCGCTGTGGTACTCGGCTGCGTCGACTGTCATGGCGGCGATGCTTCGGTCATTGGCAACAATGAATGGGGCAAAAACAGCCTCGCCTATATGGATGCGCTGACCAAGGCGCACGTCCTGCCCAAATATCCCGAAAGCTGGCACTGGCCGTCTTCCGCCAATCCCAAGCGCAGCTATGGATTGCTGAACAAGGAATCACCGGAATTTGTCCGTTTCGTCAATCCGTCGGACTATCGCGTGGCCCGCGAATCCTGCGGTGCCTGCCATATGGAAATTATCGAGGCATCGGAACGGTCACTGATGGCAACCGGTGCCATGCTGTGGGGCGGAGCCGCCTATAACAACGGCATTGTTCCGTTCAAAAATTATGTGTTCGGCGAGGCCTATACCCGCAAGGGCGAGCCGGCGACGATCAAGTCACCCGGCAATCCGCACGGCACCGTGACCGAAGCCGAGAAGAAACGCGGTGCGCTGCCGATTCTCTATCCGCTCCCGACCTGGCACACGGTACCGCCGGGCGATATCTTCCGTGTGTTCGAGCGCGGCGGCCGCAATATCAACACCCAGTTCCCGGAGATTGGACTGCCCAATATCGGCGGCATCATCCAGCGGCTGGAAGAGCCCGGTAGGCCTGATCTCAAGCAATCCAATCGCGGCCCGGGAACCGGCCTGCGCGTCGCCATTCCGGTGCTCAACATCCACAAGACCCGCCTCAACGACCCGTTCATGTGGTTCATGGGCACCAATGACCAGCCCGGCGACTATCGCCAGTCTGGCTGCGCAGGCTGCCACGTCGTCTACGCGAATGACCGCGAACCGCGGCATAGCTCGATTTGGGCCAAGTTCGGGCGCGACGGCCAGACCCAGACGGTTGATCCTACGATCCGCAATCTGGCAGAGGGCGAACATCGGATTGGCAGCTTTGGCAGCTATGATGCCGCCCACGGCGCCAAAGGCTATCACGGGGAAGACACCGGTCATGGCGATGATCATGGCGGCGACACGGATCCCGCCAAGCGCGAAAAAGGCCATCCGATACAACATGCGTTCACCCGGGCCATCCCGACTGCCCAGTGCATGAACTGCCACATGCACCAGCCGAACATCTTCCTGAACAGCTATCTCGGCTACACGATGTGGGATTATGAGTCCGACGCCCCCTATATGTGGCCGGGTCCGGATAACAAGACGCCCAAGCCGGAAGGCATGAGCGACGCGGAATATCAGGCAAAATATAAGCAGCAGAAATATCCAGATGCCGAGGAAGTCCGCAAGGTTCTCGACCGAAATCCCGAAGGCGCGGCGCCGAAGGGCCTGTGGGCTGACATCGATTTCCTGCGCAATGTCTACGACGTCAATGACGACGCCAAGGACACGCAATTTGCCGATTATCACGGCCATGGCTGGAATTTCCGGGCGATCCTCAAACGCGACCGCGACGGCAATCTGCTTGACGCCGAGGGCAATCAGGCGAGCTACAGCACCGATACCGAGAATATCGTTGCCAATGATGATCCGGAAAAATTCCGCAAGGAAGGCGAAGGGAAATTTGTCGAAGCAGGGATTAACCCAGGCAAATCGGTCCACATGATGAGCATCCATGCCGAAGTCGGCATGCAATGCGCCGACTGCCATTTTGGTCAGGACAGTCACGGCAACGGCCTGATATACGGCGAGGTTGCCAATGCGGTCGAAATCAGCTGCAAGGACTGCCACGGCACCGCTGACACCTATCCGACACTATTGACCAGCAATCTCGCGGCACGGCCGAAGGGCAGCAATCTGGGCCTGCTGCGCAACGCCAATGGCGAGCGTCGCTTTGAATGGTTCGAGAACCCTGAAGGCAAGCGCGTCCTGATCCAGCGGTCCATCGTCGATCCCGAGCTTCGCTGGCAGGTCAGTCTGGTCAAGGATAGCGTCGACCGGGCGCACCCCGACTTCAATCTCAAAGCCGCGCGGGCGAAGCTGATGTCGAAA
>NZ_PYIA01000143.1:0-547 GCF_013265645.1 Sphingopyxis sp. BSNA05
ACCTGCGCGGTGGAGGGCGCGTTCAATGATAGGAATGGACTATGCTCTCCGCTTCCAATGTTCGCTCTGCGGGCGGCGCTGCAACTTATTTTGCGGCGGATAACTATTATACCAAAGCCGATGCCGACCGGTCCGGTCAGTGGATCGGAGAAGGAGCGGAGCGGTTAGGTTTAAAGGGCCAGGTGGACGCGAGCGGCTTTGAAGCTTTGCTGCGCGGTGAATTGCCAAATGGCGAGCGTGTTGGCAGCGATAAACAATATCACCGCGCCGGAACCGATCTTACTTTCTCGCTGCCCAAAAGCTGGTCGTTAATCGCTCTGGTGGGCGGCGATAAACGGATCATCGAAGCTTACCGGACGGCGGTGATCGAGACGCTGCAATGGGCCGAGAAAAATATCGCCGAAACACGGGTTTTTCTCGCGGCAAGATCAAGGCCATTGGTTCCGGCAATCTCACCATTGGACTGTTCCAGCATGATACCAATCGCAATTCTGAACCCAATGTTCATTTTCACGCGGTTGTCGCCAATATCACCCAAGGCCCGGAC
>NZ_PYIA01000144.1:0-16539 GCF_013265645.1 Sphingopyxis sp. BSNA05
CGTCAGACTATAGTCTGACGCGCCCTTTGCCGACAGGTTAAAGCGGGGGCTTCCGGTCATGGGCAGCCTGCCGGCAAGCTCCTTACTGGCTGTTCTGGCTTTGCGGCGTCTTTTCCTGCTGCTTGGCAGCCTGTTTGATTTCACCTTTGCTCATTCCGGTGATCAGCACATCACCCGATCCGGCAAAATTAGCTGCGGGAAGGGTGGCCGTGCGGTTGCCGGCTTCGACAACCACGGCACTCACAACGCCTGAGCCGGTTTGCTGGACAGCCTGGACATAGCCAACCACGCGACCTTTAGGGTCTTCGATCGGCATTCCGGGGGTAATGGCGAACATGCCGTCAGCATTGGCCGCAGTGCTGCCCGAAGCGGCGAGCTGGCCGAGATTGCCCATCGCCATCGTGCTACCGCTGGCAGCGATGCTGCCGGCAAGCGACCCGGTGCCTCTCGCGCCGTTGACAGCGTTACGCGCGGTTCCGGTGGCGGTGGATGCAGCGCCACTGGCCGCTGATCGTGCGCTGCCGACGCTGTTGCGCGCTGTTCCCACCGCTTGCCCGGCGGCCGAGCGCACGGCGTCGGTGCCGATCAAAGTCGTATCGGTGCTGCTGCTGGCCGAGCCGGAAGCCGAGCCGCTCGCCGCCCCGTTTGCTGTCCCGTTGATGATATTATTCGAGGCATCGACCCCGCCGAGCAGCGAGCCATTGGCACTGGAATTGCTGTTGGCGTCGGTGGCGACCCGGCCCGACTGCGTGTCCACCGTCCGGTCAACCTTCGTGGAGCTGGTCACTCCGCCCCGGCCGGCAACGGTTCCGCCGGTCTGGCCGATCGTGTCCACTCCCGAACCGATGTTGCCCCCCAGGGAACCGCCCAACGAACCCCCGAGGCCGCCGCTGCCGCCGAGCAGCTGGGCCGATGCGGGCGCTGTCGCCAGAAACGCGATTGTGAAAGTGCCGGTGAAGATATTTGTGATCGACTTTTTCATGATGTTTCTCCTTCTGTGGCGATGCATTTTTTCGCCATCTGTCAGGAGAACGCGCCGGCGTTCCGGATTAATCCGTCCCGCGCAAAAAATCGGAATATTTATCGGTCGGCGCAATTTTCGCAGACCAGACCATGGCCATAGACCTTGTCCGCGCCCTTTTTGCCAAGATCCCGGCTTCGCCGATCAACGCGCTCACCGCCTTTTCGATCGCTGCTATATCGGGGGCAGGATAATGCGCGGCGAGACGTGCTGCTACCAGGGGAGCGGCATAGGAAGTGCCGCGCAACGGCACAGTCTTGCCATCGGGAGAAGCGCCCATGATATCTGCGCCGGGGGCGGCGAAATCGACCGGCGTGGCAATCCCGGCTTCCGGTAGTGCCTTGTGCCGGCGATCCACGCCCGTCACGCCGAGCACGCCCTTGTAGGCGGCCGGAAAGCGCGGCGGGGCCGCCGGCCCGTCATTGCCCACGGCAGCCACGATCAGCATGCCCTTGCCCTGGGCAGAGCGGATCGCGCGGCGGAGCAAACCATTGTCCGGCCCGACGAGGCTGATGGTAACGACAGGAATTTTCCGCGTCGCCATCCAGCCGAGCGCACGTGCTATCGCGGTTGCATTGCCGCCCGCCGGATCGCTGCCATAGATGTCCGCCGCCAGCAGGCCGGTCCCGCTGTCTTTCCGGCTCATGGAAATCAGCGACGCGATGGCCGTGCCGTGCGCGCTCGCTAGCGGCGCTCCCTTGGCAAAGCCGCGCTGTTCGACAGGGATTTTTATCAGACCATGTCTGGCGACGCCGCCGTCAATCAGACCGATGGTTGCAGTTTTTGCAGCACCGCCGGCCAGCAACGCAGCGGGCAGGGCACCGCAACCGCCGCAAGACGAGGGAGTGGCGCTGGTGAAGTAGATATTGTCACCGCTGATCTCTGCCTCACGCGCGATTTTCTGAAGCTTCTTCTGCTCCGACTTCAGGCTCTCGCCCTTGCGCGTCGAAAATTTCACGAAGTTCAGGTCCAGCCCGTCGATCCGGCCGCGCTCGAACACGGTGAAACCACTGGCCACGGCCTTGCTGACCGATGCTTCGGAGATGTCGGTTGCCACCAATATGCCGCGCACCGCGGGATCGCCATTTTCGTCTCGCTCCACATGCGCCCGATTGTCTCGCAGGAACCGGCTGGTCCGGTCCATGCGCAGGCGGTCGAGCAATGCTGTCAGCTCCGACCTGCTCAGCCGGTCGAGCAGATCAGCTTCGAGCGAACCGGTGATTGGATCGATTATCTTGCTGCTTGCCTCTCCGACAGTCCGGTCGGGGAGACCAAGGCCCGGCCCGACGCCGGGCAGCGATAGCTGGGCCCATGCCGCGGCCGGAACGAAGACGATCAGGATCATCACCCAGTATCGCGCTGCTTTCATGTCTTCAATCCTTCCGGTAGAGACAGGCCATTGCCCGTTTGCTTTTTTGCGTTCATGGATTAAACGAACCGGCTCCATCGTTTCATCCATAGACCATCAATAAAGGATATCCGCGCTGAATGGCATTTGAACAGGATCTGCTGGCATTGCTCCCGCAATTGCGGCGTTTCGCCCGCAGCCTAACGCGCAATATCGATGATGCAGATGATCTGTGTCAGATGGCCCTCGAGCGTGCGCTGAACAAGCGTGACCAATATCAACCGGGAACAAGACTGGATAGCTGGATGTACAGGATTACGAGAAATATCTGGATCGACACGGTCCGGGCGGCGGGGCGGCGGGAGCATGTCGCCAATGATGATGACGCGATGCAGAATGTTGCGGGCGACGATCACCAGCGCATGGAAGAGCGGATGGAACTTTCCGATGTCGACCGGGCGATGGACCTGTTACCGCTCGAACAGCGCGAAGCCATCGTGCTCGTCCTGGTCGAGGGCTTTGCCTATAAGGAGGCGGCAGAGTTGCTTGACATACCGATCGGCACCCTGACTTCGCGACTGGTTCGCGGACGAGAAGCGCTGCAACGCGGACTGGGAGAAGCGGCATGACCTTTGATGACGAAACGATCATCGCCTATGTCGATGGCGAATGCGATGCGGTGACCGCCAAGCGGATCGAAAAGGCGATGGAAACGGACAATCTACTGGCCGATCGCATCGCCAGAGAACGGGCCCTTAAAAGCCGGCTCGCCGCCCATTATGATCCCGTCGCGCAAGAGCCTGTGCCGGATCGCCTGACCGCGCTGCTGACCGCTTCGATGGAAAATAATGTCGATAACAGCTTTGCCGAGCGAAAAGCCGGGGAAGACCGGAAACGCGCCGGCCGAACTGGTTTCGGCATCGCGCAATGGGGCGCGATGGCCGCAACCCTGGCGCTGGGCATCGTGGTCGGCCAGTTCGGCCTCGGCCAGAATGCCGGTCCGGTTGCCCAGCAGGAGGGCGCGCTGATCGCCAGTGGCCAACTCGAAACCGCTCTGGAAAAGCAGCTTGCCTCGGTCCAGGGCGAAGACAGCCGCTATCGTATCGGTCTGACCTTCCGTTCAAGGTCGGATCAGATTTGCCGCAGCTTTGACGGCGAAGCGCTTGCTGGTATTGCCTGCAAGGCCGACGGCCACTGGCAGCTGGAGGACATGCTCCCCGGCAAGGCGACAAGCGGCTATCGGCAGGCTTCGAGCAGCGAAATCAACGCCCGCGCCGCGGCGATGATGGCCGATGCTCCGGTGGATGCGGACGGCGAACGCCAATTGATGGAAAATGGCTGGAAATAGCGACCGGGTATCGACGCCCGATCGAGCGGTCTTTCCCGGAAGCGCGAATCATTGCGGCAGATCGCCACAAAAAAGGCGGGGATCAAACCCCGCCTTTTGTTAAACTCTCCGGAAAAGTCTAGTCGCCGACCGTGACCCGGCCAACCCGAAAATTGCGATCCCGCATTTCCTCGACATAATCCTTGTCGGCATCAACAAGTTCATTTTCATATTCCTCCCATGCCTCGCGCGTGTCTTCCGCATCGGTCGCCCGGCGCAGATCGCTTTTCAGCTCCTTGTCGGCTTCCAGCACATCCGCCAGATAGTTATACCAATGCTTGTCATATTGACCGGCAATCGGCGTTTTCCGGATTTCCACATGGCTTTCCTGTCCGGCATGGGCGGCCAGAGGGGTGGCAGCAATGGCGGCAATGGCTAAGCTGGTTGTCAAAAATGCAGTTCTCATTTCCATATCTCCATTCTGGTTGTGCAAGGAGAACGAAGCGAAATGCATTTCTCATCCATTGGCACAAAGATTTCTTCGCTCGAATAGTCAGGAGAGAGGGCGGTCTTGGGCGATGGCGGAATGTTTCGACGGCGCGGACCCGCCGTTGCTCCCGGCAACGGAGCACATAATCAATCCTGCCAACTGACCTGGATCATATTCTAGCTGGCGACGAGATGAAGATTTCTGCGGGAGGGCTGGATGTCAATTTTGCGGCCCCAGTCGAAGCTCAGAAAGTCCTGCTCGATACCATCGGCAAAGACAACGCCGCCTTCATTCATCCGCGAGGTGATTTCCAGAGACCCGTGTTTCAGCTTAGCGGCGCGCATGCTGGTTCCAGTTGATATGCTGGGGAAGGGTTCGCGGACAAAATAGGCGATCGCGGCTTCTTCGGGGAGAATAGAAAGCTTTGCACCGGTCGCCTCCATGATCGAGCGTGCCCAGCCCGTTGCGCCGGTACCGCTGGCTACAATGACGCCGCTGGAACTCTGGTTTTCCTGCTGGTCCCCTTGTGCGATCCTGTAGCGAGCAGACTGGTGGCTGCGATGGCCGACAAATAGTTCGTTGAGCGCAAAAAGCCTTTCGCCGCCGTCCAGCACCGCCTCCACCATGGTTCTGCGCTGGACGTCAATATCCTGGTGGAGATAGTCGGACAACCGGGCGGACAGCTGGTCCACTCGCAGGCGCACCAGAACGCCATCATAGAGTTGTGGCGCAGCGTTGACGCCGAAGACTGTCTGCCCGTCCAGATATTTGGCCACATTGGCAATGAGCCCGTCCTGTCCGACCGCGATAATCACATCATCGGGAGCAAAGAGGAACCGGTTCAGGTCGCTCCGCCGGACAAGCGTCTGTTTCCAATCCGGAGGCACGACCGCGCGCGCCTGTTTCAGCGTGTCGATAAAATCCGCATGCCTGTGTTCCACTTCCGATATTTTCTGTCCGCGCGTTTCGAGATGAAACCGGGCTTGCTCGTGCGTCGCATGTCGCGAGAGCAACAGTTCATAGTCGGTTTCGCGGGTGACAAAGACCGCTCTTGGTGAAATCGAGGTCATGTCTTTCTGCTGCGCCGGGTTTTGGGTACCGTCGGGCCGGGGTCATTTTCCTGCGGCTGCGGCGTGAGTGCGACATGCTGTGCCCCCTCAACCTTGCCGCCGAATTCCCGCATGACCGCGGCCAGAATATCCGGCGTGATGTTGAGATGTTCGATATTGTCGAGCTTTCCGGCCATTTCCCGGGCGGCTAGACCCAGCAGGACGCCAGGTGCCAGATCGCGATAGACAGCGATATGCGCCGTTTCACTTTCCGCATTGGCCGTCTCGATCGTGCGGATCCGTGCGGCCTCAGCATTGGCTTCGACCTGTTGCGCCTCTGCCCGAGCCATGGCCCGGCTCTTGCTGTTTTCCGCTTCTTCGGTGATCAGCAATTTTTCGCGACGGGCGAGCTCGACTTTGTTGTTGAGCGTATTTTCCTCGATAGCGCGCTCTTTCTCGACCGCCAGAGCGCGACGTTCAAACACGGCCTCATCCGCCTTTTGCTGTAGGGCCTCGAATGTCGGTGTCTGCAGGGCGCGTTCCAGCTCGCTGCTCGGGGCCAGATTGTTCAGCCGGGCCGCCACGATCGCAAGGCCAATGTCATTCAGCGCCGGTTCGCCAGCCAGCGCCGTCTCCAGCCTCTGCCGCAGGGGCTCCACGCCGGCATCAAGCAATTCGCGGACTGTGGCTTCGGCGAGATATTGCACGGTGGCCTGATTGACCAATCCCGCCAGCCGGGTCTCGATCCGTTCAATCGGGTCCCGGATATATTGCCCGTTGGCCAAGCTGATCGTGAAATCGATCCGCTCTGCCACTTTCTCGGGATCTGCAATGCGCCAGTTGAGTACGCCTTGCACGTTCACATCCTGAAAATCGGCGCTGCGACCTTTGATGAAAATCGTCATCTCGCGGTCGTCCATCGGCAGTTCGGCTATACTTGCCGTTTCCGGACGGAACCAGAAGACCAATCCCTTGCCGCTCTGCCGGACCGAACCTTTGCGGTAGCGAATGACAAAATGGCTGGCGTCGCTGCGCAATTGCGCGAGAAATGCAAAGTTACGTATCTGTGCCATGATCGTTTCTTTCGTTGTCCTGGTTGAAATAATATAATTCTGCCGGCCGGAACGAGGCACCGGTCTCGCGCTTTCCACTGCCGCTGATCCAGTTTCGATCGAGCATTTTGCGCCGGAAAGCGGGCTTGTTCAATTTTACGCCCAGGATTGATTCGTGTACGTCCTGCAACTGGCGCAATGTGAAAAGGGAGGGCAGCAGAGCAAAGGCTACGGGCGAATAGTCCAGCTTGCCGCGCAGCCGCTTGATGGCCAGGCCCAATATTTCAGCATGATCGAACGCCAGCGGCAGGGGCGTGCAATCGCTGTCGAGCGCGGCGACCGGCCCGCCCGTTTCTCCGGGCCACGGCACTTCGATTTCCGCCAGCGTGAGCGCGGGATTGTCTTTCAGCGCCGCTTCGAAATGCTTCGCTGGCAGCAGGGCAAAATAGGCCACGGTCAACACCCGCATGCGGAGATCGCGATCGGGTGCGCCGAAAGTGTAGAGCTGTTCAACATAGGCGTCGGCAATCTGCGTATCTTCCTGCAAGATGCGCCGCGCCGCTTCATCGAGGCTTTCGTGCATCTGAAGAAATCCGCCAGGCAAAGCCCATCTACCTGAGAAGGGTTGCTGCGCGCGGCGGGTGAGCAGGATCGCCGGAGAACCATTCAATATGCTCATCAGCACCAGATCAATGGTCACCGACGGGCGATCATATTGCGCAGGATCATAATTTTCGAGAAATTCTCTGTCGTCCATGTCCAGCCTCATTATCTAATATGCATATTACATATAACTATATTAGATATAAGTAAAGCTCTTGTTGTGCGGTCTTGAAAAAATCCATTCGAGCGATGGTCTTGGGCAAGAAGGAGCGGCAAGCGCCGAAGCTGTGGGGCAGGTCCGGCCCCGGAAAGCCGCAAGGTCTGTGGAGGTGCGTTAGGGATTCGAACCCTAGATACCATTGCTGGCATACCGCATTTCGAGTGCGGCGCTTTCGACCACTCAGCCAACGCACCTCATAGACGGGGCAGCATCTAGCGATCATCGCGCAGCGCTGCAACCCATATTGGGATGTCTCGCGGAATCCCGGGAGAGACGGGCAGGGGGCAGCTCTGTCTATGCCCTGAACGCCCTGGAAAACCGGGGTTTCTGGAATATCGCCTTTTGCCGGGTCGATCTCTGCTATAGGCGGTGACGAGAATAGACCCGAACGAGGAAAACCCGAATGGCCAGAAAAAACCGCTTTCATGACAGACAATCTCGCTCAATATGGCCTGCTCCTGTCCGTGCTGCTGTTCGCGATTCTCGCCGTCAGCGAGGCCCTGTTTCCGCGCCGCCAGCGTTCGCTGTCGCGGGCCAGACGCTGGCGGACCAATATAGTGATCATCCTGCTGGACAGCGTTGCGCTTCGGCTGATGGGGCCGGCCGCCGCGCTCGCTGTCGCCGGCTATGCGGCGCAAAATCATATCGGGCTGTTCAACTGGACAGACTGGCCTGCATGGGTGGAATTTGCATTCGCCCTGATCCTGCTCGATCTGGCGATTTACGGGCAGCATATCGCGACCCACAAGATCCCGCTGCTGTGGGCCATTCACCAGGTTCATCATGCCGACCGCGACATCGATGTAACGACCGGAATACGCTTTCATCCGGTCGAGATCATCCTGTCGATGCTGTACAAATGCCTGTTGGTGCTGTTGATCGGGCCGAGCCTGCTCGCGGTGTTCGTCTTTGCGCTTGTCCTCAATCTGTGCGCGATGTTCAACCACAGCAATTTGCGGCTGCCCGGCTGGCTGGACCGACGGCTGCGCCTGTTCCTCGTCACCCCGGACATGCACCGCGTTCACCATTCGATCGTGCCCGGCGAAACCGACAGCAATTACGGTTTCAGCATCGCCCTGTGGGACCGGCTATTCCGCACCTATGTCGCGCAACCGGAAGCCGGCCATGACGACATGACAATCGGTCTGGAGGAATATCAGACCGACAGTCCGGCGGACTTCTGGTGGAGCTTGGCGCTTCCGTTCCGGAAAGCCTATCGGCCAGACAAGACCAAAGGTTACAAAAGAAATTCTACCTGAACCGGAAATTACGCTAGGTTCCAAAGCGGGCAGAAGCTCCATATAGGAGACGATATTCAAGGCTGGCCAGTGCAGCGGAGCCCCGTCGGGCGGAAAGAATTACATGAAAAAATACTGATCCTCCTGCTGTTCGCCATAGCTTTCGCCAGCTTCTTCTATTTCGATCTCGGTTCGCAGTTGACGCTCGCCAATCTGAAGGAGCAGCAAGCCGCCTTTGACGCGCAATATCGGGCGGCGCCCGTGCTCGTTATCGGCATCTTCTTCTTGGTCTATGTGGCGGCGACGGCGGCATCCCTGCCGGGCGCGCTCATTCTGACGCTCGCGGCTGGCGCCTTGTTCGGCGTCCTAGCCGGCACGATCATCGTGTCCTTCGCCTCGACAATCGGCGCGACCATCGCCTTCCTGTCGTCGCGCTATCTGTTCCGTGACACGATCAAGGCGCGTTTCGGTGACCGATTGAAGGCTATCGACGACGGCGTCGAGAAAGACGGGCCCTTCTACCTGCTGACTCTCCGACTGGTCCCCATATTCCCGTTCTTCCTGATCAACTTGCTGATGGGGCTGACCGCAATCAAGGCGCGCACCTTCTATATCGTCAGCCAGATCGGCATGTTGCTCGGCACAGTGGTCTATGTTAACGCGGGGACCCAGCTCGCCAATATCGACGAGGTCAGCGATATCGGCTCGCCCGGCCTGCTATTGTCCTTCGCCGCGCTCGGTATAACGCCGTGGATCGGCAAGTGGATCGTCGGACTGATCAAGCGCCGGAAAGTCTATGCGCGCTGGACCAGACCGAAAAATATGACCGCAATATGGTGGTGATCGGTGCCGGTGCCGCCGGTCTGGTCTCCTCTTATATTGCGGCCACGGTAAAAGCCAAGGTGACGCTGGTCGAAGCATCGAAAATGGGTGGCGACTGCCTCAACTACGGCTGTGTGCCCAGCAAGGCGCTGATCAAGAGCGCCAAGGTTGCCGAACAGATGCGTCACGGCGATGTTTATGGTCTGGACAAGGTCGAACCGACCTATAATTTCAAGGCGGTGATGCAGCGCATCCACGGCGTTATCGCGGAGATCGAACCGCATGACAGCGTCGAACGCTATACCGGTCTCGGCGTCGATGTGGTGAAGGGCTATGCGACGATTGTCGATCCGTGGACGGTCGAGATCAAGCGCGAGGACGGCGAGACACAGAGGCTCACCACCCGCTCCATCGTCATCGCGACCGGCGGCCGGCCGTTTGTGCCCGATCTGCCCGGCCTCGATGAAGTCGGCTATGTCACCAGCGATACGCTGTGGGAAGAGTTCGCGCAGATGGACGATATTCCCAAGCGGATGATCATACTCGGCGGCGGCCCGATTGGCTGCGAGTTGAGTCAGGCTTTTGCCCGGCTGGGAGCGGAGGTGGTGCAGGTCGAGCGTTCGGATCACCTGCTGGCGCGCGAAGATGATGAAGTCGCGGAACTGGCTCTCGGCGCGCAGCAAAGCTCGGGCGTCGAAGTATTGACCGGCCATGACGCGGTCCGCTGTGAACTCGTGGACGGCGAGAAGCGCCTGATCCTCAACGCAAATGGCGAAGAGAAGAGCATCGCCTTCGACGCGCTGGTGGTTGCGGTCGGGCGCAGCGCGCGTCTGAACGGCTTTGGACTGGAAGAGCTGGGCATTGAAACCGACAAAACGGTGGTGACCGACGACTATCTGGCCACCCTCTATCCCAATATCTTTGCCGCTGGTGATGTGGCAGGCCCCTATCAGTTCACTCATGTGGCATCGCATCAGGCGTGGTTTGCTTCGGTCAACGCCCTGTTCGGCCAGTTCCGCAAGTTCAAGGCCGACTATCGGGTGATCCCGTGGACCACCTTCATCGATCCCGAAATTGCGAGGGTCGGCCTGAACGAGCAGGACGCCAAGGCGCAGAACATCGCCTATGAAGTCACGACCTATCAGATGCACGAGCTGGACCGGGCGATTGCGGACAGCGCTACCAAGGGATTTGTCAAAGTATTGACCCCGCCGGGCAAGGACAAGATCCTGGGCGTCACCATTGTCGGCGACCATGCCGGGGAACTGCTCGCCGAATATGTGCTGGCGATGAAATACAAGCTCGGCCTGAACAAGATTTTGGGGACGATCCACACCTATCCGACGATGGCGGAAGCGAATAAATATGCCGCCGGCGAATGGAAACGGGCGCATGCGCCGCAAGGCCTGCTGCGCTGGGTCGAGCGTTATCACGACTGGATGCGCGGATGATGGCAATCTTGCAGCAAGGCCAGGGCCTGATCGGCCTGACGCTGATCCTCCTGTTCGTCTGGCTGCTGTCGGAAACCGGCAGGCCCGGCCGAGCTGGAAATGGATCGGCGGGGCGTTGCTGCTGCAATTTGCCATCGCGCTGGTGATCGTCCGGGTGCCCTTTGTCTGGGATATCATCGGTCTCGCCAATCAGGGCGTGATGGCAATTGAAAAGGCCACGCTGGTCGGATCATCCTATATGTTCGGCTATGCCGGCGGGGCCGAATTGCCTTTTGTTCTGAAGGAAGGCGCGCAGCCGCCGCTGATCATCGCATTCCAGATATTGCCTCTGGTCATCGTCTTCTCGGCGCTGTCCGCCTTGCTGTGGCATTGGGGCGTGCTCGCCTGGATCGTCCGCGGCCTGTCCTGGGCGCTGCGCAAGACGATGGGGGTCAGCGGCGTGGTTGGCCTCAGCGGCGGCGCCAATATCTTCCTCGGCGTAGTGGAATCGCCGCTGGTTTTGCGCGCCTATTTCGAGAAGATGAGCCGGGCGGAGCTGTTCATGGTCATGGTGCTGGCGATGTCGACCATCTCCGGCGCGATACTGGTTCTATATGCCTCAACTCTGTCCGCTACCGTCCCCAACGCCGTCGGCCATATGATCTCCGCATCGCTGATCTCGCTGCCGGCCGCGATATTGCTGGCCCGCCTGATGGTCCCGGGCGACGGCAAGACCGAGACCGGCAACGAGCAGCCCGGCCTCAAATATGACGGCAGCATCGACGCCATTGTGCGCGGTACGATGGAAGGCGTACAGGTCTTTCTCGCGGTTATCGGCATCATCTTGGTGGTCTTCGCGCTGGTGGCGCTGGTCGACCAGATATTGACCGTCTTGCCGTTTGTTGACGGTCAGGCGGTCACGATCAGACGCGCATTTGGTTGGCTGTTCGCGCCGCTGATGTGGACATTGGGCGTGCCCTGGGATCAGGCACCGGCTGCCGGGGCCTTGATGGGCACCAAGACGATCCTCAATGAATATGTCGCCTATCTCGATCTTTCGGCGCTACCGGAGGGAACGTTCGATCCGCGCAGTCAGCTTATTGTGGTTTACGCGCTGTGCGGCTTCGCCAATCTCGCCAGCGTCGGCTTGCTGGTGTCGACGATTGGCACGCTGACGCCATCGCGGCGCGTGGAAGTCGCCGGGCTCGGCATGAAGAGCTGGATCGCCGGCAATTGCGCCACCGCGATGACCGGCGCGGTGATCGGGCTGATTACCCTTGCGTGAGGAGGCCAGATGCTTGATTCCCGGATAAGGCCGCTGATCGATCCGCCGCTCAACGCCATTGGCAAGAGGATGGCGCGGGCAGGCATCACGGCCAATCAGGTCACGCTTGCGGGCGCGGCAATCGGCATCGGCGCGGGCGTCGCCATCGGCTATCGCTATTATCTACTGGGTCTGGCGCTGCTGCTGCTGAGCCGTTTGCTCGACGGCCTCGACGGAGCCGTCGCCCGTGCAACCAGGCAATCCGATTTCGGCGGCTATCTCGATATTGTCGGCGACTTTGCCTTTTACGTTGCGGTCCCGCTTGGCTTCGGCTTCGCCGTCCCGGTCAATCTGCCGTATGCGATGATCCTGATCGCCAGCTTCACCCTGACCGGTATCAGCTTCCTCGCTTATGCGGTGATGGCGGCGAAAGCGGGCCGCGAAACCGACGCGCATGGCAAGAAAAGCTTCTTCTACAATACAGGGCTTGCGGAAGGGACGGAGACCATCACCGCCTTTGTGCTGATGTGCCTGCTGCCCCAATATTTTACTGTCATCGCGACCGTTTATGCCGCGATGTGCGTGATCACGGTGATCCAGAGGACCATCGCTGCGAAAGTTGACTTTCCCTGACCGGCCTTTGCGACCGCCAGCGCGAACAGGCAAAAAGCGGGCATTGATTATGCTGCTTTCCGGCCAGAGAATCTTCACTCTTCGGTCACAGTTGAACCATAAAGGGACTTTCACCGCCGATCGCGCGGTGAATCCGATTTTTCGCCATTAAAAGCTGGGAAATCCTGCTGTTTTTGGCACGATAGACTTTCGGCGAGGGACATTTGAATGACCAAGACTAAAACGGCTGAATATCAATCCCATTTGCAAGACGTGCTGGATGCTCCGGAAGGCGCGCATATTGCCGCTCTTTTCGATTTCGACGGGACCATCATTGCCGGCTATTCGGCCACCGCGATGCTCTGGGAGAAGATCAAGCGTCGGGAAATGACCGCTGAGGAAGTGGTCGAAACGATCAATGTGATGGCTCAGTACAGCACCGGCAACATGGGTTTCTCTGGCCTGATGTCGGGCGCCGCGAAATTCATGAAGGGCGTTACCGAAGACAGTTATTTCGAATTTGGCGAGGAGCTCTACGAAAAGCATATTGCCCGCAAAGTCTATCCCGAAGCGCGCGCTCTGATCGAGGCCCATCGCGCCAAGGGTCATACGATCGCCATCGTCTCCTCCGCCACCATCTACCAGATCGAGCCGACTGCCCGCGATCTCGATATCGAACATGTGCTGTGTTCGCAATATGAAGTCGAGAATGGAGAATTCACCGGCAATATCATCCGACCGCTCTGCTTCGGCGAAGGCAAGGTGATCGCAGCCGAAGGTCTTGCAGCAGAATATGGCCTGGATCTCGACAACAGCTATTTCTATTCCGACAGCTATGACGATATCGAATTGCTGGAAAGAGTGGGCAAGCCGCGGCCGTTGAACCCCAATACAAAATTGCGCGAAGCGGCGCGCGAACATGGTTGGCCGCTGGAAAAATATGAAAGCCGGGGGCAGGGCAAGCCGGTGGATTATGTCCGGACCATCTATGCTACCGGATCGCTGATCGGTTCCGCCGTGGCTTCGCTGCCCATCTGGGCGCTGACCGGATCGAAGCGGGAAGCCATGAATTTTCCACCGGTCTCTTTGGCGATATTGCCACCGCTTTGACCGGCTGCGAGCTGGAAGTGACCGGTGAGGAGAATCTCTGGACCTCGCGCCCATGCATTTTCGTGTTTAACCACCAGAGCAAGGCCGACGTTATGATCCTGGCCAAACTGATCCGCCGGGACATGGGCGGCGTGGCCAAGAAGGAGGTGCGTGACACGCCGGTGATCGGCAAATTGATGGAACTGGCCGGAACGGTCTTCATCGACCGGGCCAATGCCGGGAGCGCGATCAAGGCGATGGCACCACTGATCGATGCGGTGAAGATCGACGGCAAATCCATTGTCATCGCTCCAGAGGGCACGCGGACGCTTTCGCCGAAACTCGGGCCTTTCAAGAAAGGTGCTTTCCATATGGCGATCCAGGCGGGTGTGCCCATGGTACCGATCGTCATACACAACGCCGGCGATGTAGCTCCCAAGAACGAATTTCTGATGCGCCCCGCAAAGGTACGCGTTGACGTCCTGCCTGCAGTCGATACCAGCAAGTGGACCAGCCGGACGATGAACCAACATGTCGCGGAAGTGCGTGGCATGTTCCTTGACGCTCTGGGACAGGCGGAAGAAGAGGACGCGCTGGAGGCGCTGGTGAACGAGGAGCGTTCACCGGATAAAAAGACGGCTGCGCCAAAGAAAAGCACAAAGCGCAAAGCCGGAACGAAAAAGACAGTAACAAAAAAGCCCGTTGCCAAGCAGGCCGCCCGCCGATCTACCCCGTCAAGCAAGCCGGCAGCACCAAAGCCGTCGAAAATGGAAGCGGCTGAATAAGCTGGAGTCGAGGAGTGGGGATGGACGAAGCAGCGCAAATCGCAAATTCCGGCCCGCTGCTGGCGCAAGGCCCCAAATTGTTTGTCATCGACGCGCGCAACGGGGTTGAACGCCGCTATCTGCTCAACTGGATCCGGACATCGATTCCCGACGTCGGGCCAGACGAGGCGCTTAACTGGGTCAGCCTGCCGATTTCCGACGAGCGGGCCAAAATGCGCCTCGGCCGTCTCGAGGAAAAGCTGAAGGAAAGTCCGGATACGCTCGTTGTCCCAGTACGTATTGCCTGGCGGATTCCCAATTTTGAAAAAAGCCGTGCCGTCAAGATGCGCCATGTCATTTTCGGAGACCCGCGCAATCCCGGCGCTTTTCGCGCCAGATCCATTCTCTTGCGCAACAAGCGCCGGGCGCAATGTCTGATCGGGCAGCCAGCGACGATCGGCGAACTCAAGCAGAATTTTGCCGAGCTCAGCAAGGATTACGACCAGACCGACAATAGTGAATTTGCTGCCTTTGTGGTTCGCCAGGCCGGGCTTGTGCTGGATATCGCCGAACGCGGATTGCGCGGGCGGCGCTACAAAGTGCCCCGACATGTTGCCGACGGGCTGCGCAGCGACGCCCGGTTTCGCGCCGCAATGACCCAGCTCGCCACCGAACGGGGTGACAGCGAAGCGGTGCTCTACGAGCAAGCGGCAAAATATATGAAGGAACTGATCGCAAGGCCAAGCCCGCTGTTCATTGACATGAAGGCAAAGCTCGACCGGTTCATGCTGTCCCAGGGCTATGATGACGATGTCGTCTTTGACCGCAAGGAACTGACTCGCTTGCGCCAGACGATGCGGGAACATCCGACTTTGCTGCTGTTTACCCACAAGACCTATATAGACGGTGTGACCGCCACCGATCTGGCCTATCAGAACGACTTGCCGCTCATACATCTGTTCGGTGGCATCAATCTGGATTTCTTCGGTCTGGGCTTCATGCTGCGCCGTGCTGGGACCATCTTCATCCGCCGCAGTTTCGAGAACAACCCAGTCTACAAGCTCGTGCTGCGCTATTATGTCAGCTATCTGCTGGAAAAACGCTTCCCGATGACCTGGGCCTTCGAGGGCACGCGCTCGCGGCTCGGCAAGCTGATGCCCCCGCGTTATGGCCTGCTCAAATATGTCATGGACAGCGCGCACAGCAACGACATTGAAAACGTCCATATCATCCCGGTGGTCACCAGTTTCGATCTTATCCGGGATGTTGAGGAATATGCCAGCGAACAAACCGGCCGGATCAAGAAACCGGAATCATTAAGCTGGTTCATCGGCTATCTTCGCAGCCTGCGAGAACCGATGGGAAAGGTCTATGTCGATTTCGGCGAACCGGTGGTCGTTAAAAAGGCGCCCAACCCGAATGACCGGCTAGCCCTGTCGAAAATGGCGTTTGAAGTCGCGGTACAGGCCAATCGGGCAACGCCTCTGACCCTGACATCATTGATGTGCCTCTGTCTGCTGGGCACCGCCCCGCGCGCGATGACGGAAGACGAATTGCGCGCGGTCATCAATTTTCTGGTCGGCTGGGCCCGGGAGCGCGACATTCGCCTGAGCGAAGATCTGACGGACAAAAATCTGGAGGGTGTTCAGCGGGTCATCGAGACGCTTGTAAATAACGGATTGCTCGTGCGCTATGACAAAGGCTCGACGCTGGTTTACGCGATCGAGCCGGACCAGCATCCGATTGCCAGCTATTATCGCAACACCATAATCCATCATTTCCTCGACAAGGCGATCATCGAGCTGTCGGTTCTCAAGGCGCGGGAGGTTACGGACCGCAATGCAGCGGAAATATTCTGGGAAGAAACCGACCGTCTTCGAGACCTGTTCAAATTCGAATTTTTCTATCCCGAGAAACAGCAATATCGCGAGAATCTGAAAGCCGAACTGCAGCGTGCCGATCCGGACTGGCAGGCAAAACTGGAGGAAGGAGGCGTCAAACTGGCCAGTCTCACCAACCGCTTCCAGCCGTTGATTGGCCATGCCGTATTCCTTCCCTTTGTCGAAGCCTATACCATCGTTCTGGATATTCTGTCGCGGCTGGAGCCTGGTGACGCGATCGACAAGAAAAGCTGTGTGGAAACGGCATTGAAGGAGGGGCGGCAGGCCTATCTTCTGCGCCGCATCACCAGCGAGGCTTCGATCGGAAAA
>NZ_PYIA01000145.1:0-77949 GCF_013265645.1 Sphingopyxis sp. BSNA05
AAATTTGCTGCTTTCAATGAGCTGCGCAAGGAGCTTGATCCGGCCGGGAAATTTGTAAATCCTTATCTGTCCAAGATCTGGGGAGAAGCCTAGCATGGCAAAATTGAGCCGCAGAAAAATGCTGGTTGGCGGAGCGGTGATAGCGGGAGGAATGGCTGTGGCACTGGGACGGACATCGGATAAGAGCGGACCGCGCAGCCCCTATTTTCTTGCCATGCAAAAGGCATTGCGCGACGCGAATATAGCCCAGCCTGTCTTGGTGATCGACCGGGCGCGGCTCAATGCCAATATCGATCAACTCCTGTCTGATTTGCCGGACGGCATGGGATACCGGATCGTCGCCAAATCACTGCCTTCGCTCGACCTGATTGGTCATATTCGGGAACGCGCCGGCACCGACCGGCTCATGACATTCAACCTGCCAATGTTGATCGCGTTGAGCAAAGCGATGCCGGACGCGAACCAGCTGATCGGCAAGCCGATGCCGGCGCAGGCCGTGAAAAATTATTTCACCGCGCTGCCACAGGATAAAGCGGAAGCGGCCAGCAAGGTTCAATGGTTGGTGGATACACCCGAACGACTGGATCAATATGCTGCCATTGCCGAAGCGCAGGGCGCTGATATGGCGATCAATATCGAACTGGACGTAGGTCTGCACCGTGGCGGGATGGAACCCGGCGACGCGCTGACCGGCATGATGGAAAAATCCGCCAGTCAAACCGCCTGAGCTTTTCCGGTCTAATGGGTTACGAGCCGCATCTGTCCAAGATTCCCACGACATTGGGCTGGCGGGAGCGGGCCAAAAATGGCGCATGGGAAATTTATGGTTCGGCCTTGGGTTCAGCAAAGCAGGTCTTTGGAGAGGTCGAGGTCAAAGCCGCGACCCGCAACGCCGCGGGTAGTCCGACCTATCGCCTCTACAAGGGTACCGATATTGCCAACGAAATCTCGGCCGGGTCGGCGCTGGTCAAGCCGACAGACTTTGACACGGATTTACTGGAGCCGTTCGTGCCGGCCGCTTTCATTGCCACGCCTGCTCTCAAGGTGCTTGATGAAATGCGGCTACCGGTAATGGAATTTGCCGACGGTGCCAAACGCGCGCTCAATCCCAATCTCGACAAGACGGTCGTCATCTACGGGGGCAAGTGGATGGCACATCCCGAAGATCCGCCCGGGCTGCGCTATAACAGCACATTCGGCCGCTCGAGCAACCAGGAAATGCTGAATGGCGGTCCGGGCACCGACATCCGGCCCGATGATTTTGTCTTCCTCCGTCCGACACAAAGCGAAGCCGTGTTCCTGCAATTCGGAGATATCGCGATCTATGACGATGGTGCGATAGTCGATAGCTGGCCGGTGTTTCCGGCGAGCGCTTGAGACACATCGTGCCGAGACAGAGACAATCGATCTTTAAAAAGTCACTCTGATCAAGTCGCGGCTTTCCGAGCACATTCATTCTGTCACTCTTGCATGAGAACGGGAGATTACCGCACGACATAGAAGGCTTTTTGCCGGATATGAGCAGGCCATGCTGAAGAAACAGGTTGACTGAACGCGATATATACAGCTTATTGTACAATAGATTGTATAAATTTACCGGAGTCTGTGCCTGTGGAAAGTTACGTTGATAGCCATCCGTTGCGAGGCGCTTTTGTCGCCAATCAGTTGATGCGCTTAGCGGATTTGATCTCTGATCAGGGTGAATTGCTCTTGCAGGACGCGGGTATCGAGTTTCCCGCGCGAGCTGTGTCCTATATTTTGTTGATTGGGGAGCGGCGCAAAATATCCACCGCTGACATTGCGAAACTTCTTCGGCAGCCGCATCAGGTGGCAACGCAACGCGTCGAACTGCTGATCACATCAGCTATTGTCGAGCGGATCGCAGATCCCCAGGACGGACGGCGGAAAATTTTGCGGCTGACACCCAGCGGCATCGAGCAATTCGGGCGATTGCAGGCGTGTCTGGAAAAAGCCGCTCGTGCTTTCGCCGGCCTGTTCGAGGAAATCGAATGTGACATGCCTGCGATCACGCGGCGCGCGACGGAGGCGCTTGAGCAAAGATCCGTCCTGGAGCGGGTTCGGGCGCTCTGAAAGGCCCGCATCATATTCAATCCCGCAAATCCGAGCGCCATGCATTATCAGTGAACAGGAATATTCATGACAAACCCAGATCACAGCAATCCCGGTCGATGGACAGCATTTCGCGATCTATCGCTTATCATCTTCACGCTTTTGACAAGCAAATATCTGTTGCTGCAAATTGATGCGATCTGGACCCTTGCTGGACCGATTTCGCTTCTTCTCGCTTTGGGTGTTGCAACAATCTGTCTTCGCCAAAGTGGTCAAAGCTGGAGCAGTGTTGGGCTAAAACGCCCCGAGAATATGAAGCTGCTAGCCGTGTGGACTGTCATTGCGTTGGTCGTGACCATCGGTGTTGGCATAATTGCTGAGTCCTTTATCGTCGGCCTTTTCGATGTGCCGGACGAGGCCACCCAAGCCATAGATGCGAGATATCAGGGGCGGTTCGACAATATTCAGGGGAATTTTCCCGTCTTTCTATTCTGGCTGATGCTCGCGTGGGTCATCGGAGGGTTTACCGAAGAAATGTTATTCCGCGGGGCTTTGTTTTCGCGTTTCGAGCATTTGTTCACGGGCATAGCATTTCCGGCATTTCTTGCCATTGTCTGTCAGGCGATCCTGTTTGGGCAAGCTCACTTCTACTATCAGGGCGTGGCCGGATGGGTGGCGACCGGAGCCATCGCCATTGCATCCGGACTTCTGTATCTGGCTTTCAGACGTAACCTCTGGCCGCTCATGCTATCGCACGGTCTCAGCAATACAATTGGCCTAACCTTGCTATATCTAGGAGCGATGTAGGAAAACTAACGCGCCGTCGTCCCCGCTTTGTAACGGGAAGGCTGGTTCCGGTACATTGAGATCATGAAGGCGCGCTGATTATGCGCACTCGGCTCTTAAAGAATCGAAGAAGATTCCAATGCAGAAGTCGCGTCTGTGATCCATATGTTGAATTGTCTCCCGCCGGAGCTAAAGTCAGCCCATGACCGACAATTCCATAGTCCGCACATCCGCTTCCAGCCAGACCGGTCACCGGTTCCGCTATTATGATTTCGTGATGGCGGCTTTTGTGACCGTGTTGCTGCTCTCTAATATTATCGGCGCGGCGAAACTGACCTATCTGCAGATATCCTGGTGGCCGGACGGATGGTGGCCGGCTGCCGACGGTCTTTTCATCTATGGTGCCGGCATACTTTTCTTTCCTATTGGCTATGTCATCGGCGATGTGCTGACCGAGATTTACGGCTTTGCGAGAGCCAGGCGGGTGATCTGGACCGGCTTTGCCGCATTGCTGTTTCTTGCGCTGATGAGCTGGGTGGTGGTCAAGCTGCCACCGTTTGACGGATGGCTCTGCCCTCCCGCCAGCGACGCATTGCGGTTCGCCGATCCCGCCCTGCCGGATAACAAGGGCGCGATCTGCCAGCAGAATTACGAAGCCGTGTTCGGCAGCGCCTGGCGGATCGTTATCGCCTCGATCACGGCCTTCTGGGCCGGGGAATTTGTGAACAGCTATGTGATGGCCCGGATGAAGGTCTGGACGCAGGGCAAGGCCTTGTGGAGCCGGACCATCGGTTCAACGGTGGTGGGGCAGGGGGTCGACAGCCTGATCTTCTATCCGCTGGCCTTTCTCGGCGTCTGGGAAACCTCGGCGGTGATCACCGTCATGGTTACCAATTGGCTGCTGAAAGTGTTGTGGGAAGCGGTGCTGACGCCGGTCACCTATCTGGTGGTCGGCTGGCTGAAACGCCGCGAGGGTGTCGATATCTATGATGAAGACACCGATTTCACGCCGTTCAGCACGTCAGCCTGACCTAGCGCAGCAGGCCGCTTTTTCCGCCCGAAGCGAGAATAAGACAAAGCCGAGCGCAAAGGCGACAATCAGAACCGGCATCGTCCATCCCTGACCGGCGACAAATTCGCTGTAGCCATCGAGGATGAAATAGCTGCTGAACTGGACAAGGACGGCCAGCAGAGAAAGCAGGAACAGGCGAACCGCGATCCGTTTCCGCATCAGCAGGGCAATCGCCGCTGCGAAGCCGGCAAAGACAGCAATCGCAAAGGCGGCGCTGACCCAGATGGGCTGTGTCGAGAGCAAATCCTGCTGCACTTGTGGCAAGGCGGCAAACTGTTCGGCGCTCATCATGATCTGCTGAAAATAGGCGCCGAGGCCCAGAGCGTTCCAGACCAGCGCGACAGTGCCGATGATCCAGAACCAGACCGGTGTTTTCGATTCTTCCGTCATTTCATCCTCCCCATGGTTGCGGGATAGTGCAACTCGTGCGGTTTCCGATCAAGAAGAATGTCGAACCGGAGCGTGGGGCGGGCTTTCAGCGCAGCAATCTTCTGGAAGCGTCATGTGAATTCCGCGTTATGCGGAAAATACCATGCACCAAAGGCATTAGCAGCCGCACAGGATTTGAGTGATTATATCAATCAGTGGAGTGTAATAAATCAATTTAGCCTATTAATCTTTCGATGCTAGGCGGCCCTCATTCAAACCAATGGAGCCCATGATGATCGGTAGAAATATCCCTGAAGTTACCCTGAAACCCGCGTTCGAGACGAATCGGTCGAAGGCGAAAATCCCTTCCGCTGGGAAGACGTGAATACCAAAGACCTGTTTGCGGGAAAACGCATTGCTGTCTTCTCCCTGCCGGGCGCATTCACCCCCACCTGCTCGAACGAGCAGTGCCCGGCCTACGAACGTCTCCATGAAGAATTCCAGGCGCGCGGCGTTGACGAAGTCTACTGTATTTCGGTCAATGACGCCTTCGTGATGTACCAGTGGGGCAAGTCCCTGGGCCTCGAAAAAGTCAAATTGCTGCCGGACGGATCGGGCGACTTCACCCGCCGCATGGGCATGCTGATCAAGAAAAACCATCTCGGTTTCGGTGATCGCAGCTGGCGCTATTCGATGATTGCAGATGATGGCGTCGTCAGCGCCTGGTTCGAAGAGCCCGGTATCAATGATGACGGCGTCGACAACGATCCTTATGTCGAATCGACCCCCGAAAAGCTGCTTGAATGGCTGGACAGCGAAGAAGCAACGCGCAAAGCGGCCTAGGTCCGCCGCACAACCCGAGAAAATGAACCGCGAGCGAGAAATTGCTCGCGGTTTTACATTGTGCGATAGAAGGATTCATGGAGCGCCTGAACAAACCCATCATCATGACGGCGCAACTGGGCAAGGCCGATTTTGCCTGGGCCAACGCACTGCGCAAACGCCATTTCCCGCCCGAGCGCAATGTGATCGACGCCCATGTCACCCTGTTTCACCATCTGCCGCCGCAGGCGCTGGATGAAATAAAGGCGGCAATTGTTGCGCTGACCAGAGAGGCGCCGAGACCGGATGCGCATCTGTCCGGCCTGATCCATCTCGGCAAAGGCGTGGCCTATCGGTTGCAAGCTCCCGACCTGCTTGCCCTGCGGATGGAACTGGCGGAACGCTTCGCGGGATTACTGGTGGCGCAGGACCAGCAGACGCCGCGCCTGCATATCACCGTGCAGAACAAGGTGCCGGCGCGGGAAGCGCATGCATTGTTCGATTCACTGTCGGCTACGTTCCAGCCTCGTCCCGTGACGATTCACGGTATCGGACTGCATTATTATCTAGACGGCCCGTGGCAGACGATCGGCACCTGGCCTTTCAGAGGGCGTTAGTAGACTCCGACTTCCTTGATCGGAACCTCCGTATTGGCCAGTTCGCCCTTGTCGAGATTCAGTCCCTCGACAACCGCCTTGCGGCCCTGCACATAATCTTTGGTTGCGTTCACGCAATCAAGCGCCACGACCTTTCCGTCGCGGTAATAGATTACCGAAAAACTGCGTGAATCCGGATCGCCGCGGACGACATAGCTGTCGTGACCGGTCGAGAGGCCGACGGTCTGCAGGCGGAGGTCATATTGGTTCGACCAGAACCAGGGCACAGCGTCATATTCGGTTTCTTCGCCAAGAATGTCGAGCGCGGCCACTTTCGCCTGGTCATTCGCGTTCTGGACCGATTCCAGACGGATCATCGCGCCATCGGCAAAGGCATTGCTGTGCGCGGCACAATCGCCGATCGCATAGACGTCTTCCAGACTGGTGCGGCAATGCTGGTCAACGTCGACGCCATTGCCTGTGGCGGCGCCTGCAGCGACGAGCGGGCCGGTTTCCGGAATGATGCCGATGCCGACGACAAACATGTCTGCTTCTAGCTTCCTGCCGTCGGTGAGCGTTACCGCGGTTGCGATACCATCCTCTCCGGTTTCGAATCCGGCGACGGTGGCCTCCAGCTCTATGGTGACACCCTGTCTGCGATGCTCTGCCTCGAAAAAGCGGGACAGCGTTTCGCCAGCCACTCGCGACAGGACGCGGTCGAGCGATTCGACGACGGTGATCTGCTTGCCCAATTTCGTCAACACGGCTGCGGCTTCCAGGCCAATATAGCCACCGCCTATAACCACGACTTTCTTGACGGTCGGCAAGGCAGCCATGATCTTGTCGACATCGGCGCGAGACCGCACGGCATGGATATTGCGCGCCTGGCTGCCGGGGCAATCGAGCATGCGCGGAGAACCGCCGGTTGCCCAGATCAGCTTGCCGTAGCCGATTTCGTCGTCGGACGCCAAGGTCACCTTCTTGCCAATCGGATCGAGTTTGGACACCCGTCGTCCGGTGAGCAAATCGATCTCGCGCTCGACCCAGAAGCTCTCGGGGCGCAGCAAAATCCGCTCGAACGGCTTGTCGCCCGCAAGATATTCCTTGGATAGCGGGGGCCGTTCATAAGGGGGATATTTCTCGTTTCCGACGAGGCCGATCGAGCCTTCAAACTTCTTCTGGCGCAACGCGATGGCCGCTTGCGCGCCCGCATGGCCAGCGCCAACAATCAATATGTCATAAAATGCGTTCATATCTGCCCCTTGGTGCCACATATCGGCTTGAAAAGCGCTGTTAGCGCGGATCGTATTGGCCGTGCAAGTTTTAGCTTATTTCTCGCTTCAGCTTGTTGACCAGACCGAAGGCTATGACTATAGCGCCGCCGTCCAGAGAGAGTTTTGTCGTGATCACGCGATCGACAGAACCGGTTGGCGGAGTAGCTCAGGTGGTTAGAGCAGTGGAATCATAATCCATGTGTCGGGGGTTCGAGTCCCTCCTCCGCTACCAGAATATGGCCGAAGATCTGCGGAACGAAGCGACTTTTCCTCAGTTTTATGGCCGGATTTGTAAGCATCTCGCGCCGATCCGGATCGTGAAATATTCTTTCGAGGGAAAGATGGGCGGTTCAGATGCCGGTTACGGCAGGCAACCGTTTCTCCATGCTTCTAGAATCAGCAGCAGCCCACCACCTGACTGTATGAACAGCTGGTCGCCTCATCGGTTCCCGATTGACGAAATATTCCAGCCCTCATGTGGCATTGATCACAGATTTTCTCCGGGGTCCCGATAAGGTAATCGGGTGACTTCGTATCGGCGGGTGATTTTCCCTCTGATTACAGATGCACGGAGGGTTGGTTAGACCATATAGTCTGACCAATTTCTGCCCGTTTTTCAAGATCATGTCAGACGGACCTGACTATCCAGGGCGATTGCGAAAAATTCAACTAAATTGGATTTGGTCGGATATTTGGGTTAGGGCAGGGTCTTCGGGCTTGTCTCGGGGCATGAAACAGGAGGAATATTTGGGTAAGGTTCAAGCAGCGCTTTCTGTCACGGCCGTCGGATATATGGGGGCCTTTGTGATCGGAGCGTTCGTTCTGGCTTCCGGTGCGGTCGAAGCGAGTGTCGGCATTGCATCCCATAGCGGCATCGCATGTGCCGACTGTCATCCCGATCCGTCCGACCCCGCGAACAGGCTATTCACCGGCCTCGACAGGGCTCATGGGGAATGTCTCTACAATCCCCTGCCGGGCGGTTCGAACTGCAAAAGTCAGGCATTGACCGGGCAGAACCAGGGTGTAGCGTCATTGCTGCGGTCGACTTATCTTGCCAGCTCGTCTTACGGAAGCCTGCAATCGACCGGTGATTCTCCGACATCCCAAGCCGAGCGGGAACCGGGCACTGAAACCGGTCCGGAAAGCCCGGAGGCGCGAGCTCTCGCAGACAAAGCCTATGTTCCGCCGGCGCATGTGGAACCACCTTTGCCCGAATTGCCGCCACTCCCGCAATTGTTGCAGCGCGATTATCCCGATTGTCGCGAAGACCATCTGCATTTGCCAGATCCTCACGACAAGGCGAAGAATATCAATGAATGCACAACCGCGCTGGACAATTATTACAGTGGCGTGCTGACCGAATATCGTGAGCGCATGAACCAATATCAGGACGAGTTGTCCCGGATCTACACCGAGAAAGTCGCCGGGAGGATGGAATATTCTGCCGCCAGCAGAGATCGTTTCTACAAGGACATGATGCAGGAACATGCGAATTCGGATCCGGATGGCGCCAATATGGCTGTCTACCGGGCGGCGGAGCAGCTTTATCATGCAGACCGGAATTATCTCAGCGACCGCTATTGCTACAATACCGGCTGCGGTGGCTATCCCGTGCCGGAAAATTATGGCTATACCTATGTGGCAGAGAGCCTCGCCGAAATGGAAAAGCCGAAGAAAATCAAGGCGAAAGCCGCAGAAGACAAGAGCTGCAAGAAGTCAAGAGGGCGCGGTCGTCTCCTCGGTGGCATTTTCGGCAGCGTGGTCGGTTCTGTTGCCGGACTTGACGATGTCGGGACCCTGATCGCCGGTGCGGTCGGCGCGGTGCTTGTCGGCGAAATTGCCTGTAAACTGGATCAGAAAGAACAGGAAAAAGCAGCGGAGGCGACTTTTGCTGTTGTCGAGCAGGAGGAAGTGGGAGCGGTCGCAAACTGGACAAGTCCGACCCGGGGCGGTGTATCAGGATCGTCGACTGTAACGGCCCTCAATACCGAACCCGACGGCCGCAAATGCCTGACGATTACCGATGTTGCGATTATCGATGGCGAAGAAACACGCATCTCAAAACAGATGTGTCGAGAAACCGGTCAATCGAAATATGCGATCATGGCCTGAACATTTGATCCATGTTCCATTTGGGAGCGTCGCACTTGCATACGATTTGGAGATCGCCAGTCATATATCTCCGAAAAGAGCCGAAATCGCCTTGTAACTCTCCATGCTCTGACTCGTGCCGGATCATTGTTGATTGCCATAAGCAGTTGTCATGTGGGCTAATCGCGTCTTACTTGTCCGTTCGAGCGAGTTGGATATGACTGGAAAACCGGAAATATTATATAATGGCGGCAAAGGTTCCTGAAAGTACAGCTGACGGCGCAATGTGCGTCCTCAACCCGGCGTTTTATGGTTGCGCCATGGCGAGGAATCCGTCGGATTTTTCAGACATCATTGCAATCAGTACCGGTTCGAAGATTCAGTCGCCGGGAAACCGAGATATTGGATTGTTTGGCAACCGGAATGGTCCAGAACGAAATCGTGGAGAAGCTCGATATAACGCCTTCCGAGCTGGCAAAGTTTCTGGAAAGTCTGAACTTTTGGGGAAAAGATGTGGTGCGCTGGCGACATCCGGCGGGATCGCAGGCCGCGATGCACCAAAAGAGATTGCGCCAAGCTGCCAGGTTACGCGATATGGCGACGGCGATGACGGCAACAGTCGATGCCAATGATATATTTCACAAAACGCGTTTGACTGAAGGCAATCGGCAATTTGACCAGATTGAAACTACTATCTCGCATATGTTTCGCGAACCGCATATTGCACTCGATAACAGGAGCTATGGTGAGGCGTTTTGCGACTGGCTAGTCGCAAACGGTCGGTTAAAATCGCCCTGCAGGGTCATCGAGATTGGTTGTGGTCTGGGCTTTTTCGCCAATGCGATAATGGACCGTCTGCAGATGAGATATCCTGATCTTTACGAAGGCCTGTCCTATACGCTGTTCGATCTGTCTCCAGAGTTACAGTCGGCGCAAAAATCCAATTGTGGCGGCCATGTTGAGAAAACCCACTTTGTTTCGGGCAATATTGAAAGTCATGACTTCGGTGATCAGCAATTTGATCTTGTGCTGTCTAACGAAGTGATTGCCGATCTGAACGTCGCCACGGTATCGCTCGACAATGTTCAACGGGGCACCCCCCAGACCGATGCGGAGACTGTGGTGCACCGCTATCGACTGAACTGCGTTCCCATTACCCAAGGGAACAAGAAGGTGGCAGTGATCAATTTTGGCGCCATTAAAATGCTGGAAAACATCGCCAAATGCCTGGCCAAGAACGGATATGCGGTCGTTACCGAATATGGTACGCGCAAGCGATCTCCCAAAGCCGTCAAATTGACCAACCATTACGAATATACGATCCATTTCGGACAGCTGGAGCAGGTTAGCCAACATCTGGGTTTCCAGTCCGATCACGGGACGATGGGGGATGTCATCGGATTTTCGGCGAATTGCGAAACCATTCATATGAAAACATTGCGAACGCTTTCAACATGTCTGATACCTTATCTCGGTCGGGAAGCTCTGCCAGTCCTGGCTTACACGCCGGCTTCCTTGGAAGCGGCTCTGGGGGATATAATCGCCAGAATAGGTAACCTTCAGTTTTTGCGTCTGGACGATCGGGCTTCGTTTTCGCCCTTTCGTTTTGAATTGCTGTCGCTGTCGAGCGGCAGCGCGAATACAAGAATTGCTTGATGCGGTGGGCCTTGTCTGTGTCGTAAGTTTGCGCGACCGGCATAAGGGAAGGGAGCCGCTGCAGGCCGTCAACATGAATGATGCGAGTGCTGTTCCATATCGCTGCGGCCACTCTCTTGGCCGCCGGACGGCAGAGCCGATGCCTGGGGACGCAAGCCGCTAATCAGTAAAAGGCCAAATCGCGCTATCACCCGTCAAAATTATTCTTCGCCGGTTTTGACTGTGATAGGTCTTGCCTACCGGCGCTGCGCATCCCTATTTGCAGATAACAGAATCAACATCGTCAGGAATGGAATATGGCCGAAACGCATCGCACGAAAATGCTTATCCTGGGATCGGGACCTGCCGGATTGTCGGCCGCCATCTATGGTGCCCGGGCCGGGCTGGAGCCGATCGTGGTTCAGGGCCTGCAACCGGGCGGCCAGCTGACCATCACAACCGATGTCGAAAATTACCCCGGATTTCGTGATGTCATCCAGGGGCCGTGGTTGATGGAAGAAATGCAGGCGCAGGCGGAAAAAGTCGGTACCCGGTTCATCTTTGACACGATTGTTGATGTCGATTTTTCCCAGCGGCCCTTCCGGATGACCGGCGATGGCGGTGATATCTACGAAGGCGATACACTGGTTATAGCGACTGGTGCGCAGGCCAAGTGGCTGGGGCTTCCGGGCGAAGAGGAATTGTCGGGCAAGGGCGTTTCTGCTTGTGCAACCTGCGACGGATTTTTCTATCGCGGCAAGAAGGTGGCGGTGATCGGCGGCGGCAATACCGCGGTCGAGGAAGCGCTTTACATGACCAATCACAGTGATGACGTTACGCTGATCCACCGCCGCGACAGCCTGCGGGCGGAAAAGATCCTGCAGGACCGGCTGTTCGCCAATCCCAAGATTTCGGTGCTTTGGAATACGAATGTCGAACGTTTTGTAGGCGGCGGCGAGCCGGTCGGACTGGTCGGTCTCGATCTGGTCGATACGCAGACTGGCGAGAAGAGCCATCTTGCGCTGGACGGTGCGTTCGTTGCTATCGGACACGCGCCGGCGACTGAGATTTTCAAGGGCCATCTTGACCTGATCAACGGCGGCTATATCCAGGTGGAACCGGGTACGCCGAAAACCAAGATCCCGGGCCTGTTCGCCTGTGGGGATGTCATGGACCATGTCTATCGCCAGGCTGTGACTGCCGCCGGCACCGGCTGTATGGCGGCGCTCGATGCAGAGCGCTTTCTGGCGGAACAGGAATTTGAACTGATCGCCGCCGAATAGTCAGGCGGCGCGCAGCGCCTCCAGCAGTTTTCCGGCGAGCCAGTCTCTGGCCGCTTCGTCCGCGAAACTGTGCGATGCGCTGTCGAGGGTATCGAAAGTGATTGCAGACTTTCTTCGCACCGAATCGAAATCTGAGCTGTCCCACGCAGCGAGAAACGCTCGGGCAGTGGTATCGCGCTTAGCCAGCAGAATTAGTGTATTCGCTTCCAAGGCGGAGAGCGCGTCGCGCAAGCGCAAGGAAAGCGCGCTATTTTCTTCCGTTCGGGAGGCCTGTTTAAGACCTTTGAGCAATTTTCTGAAATCGATCTTTCCGGATAGGAGATCGATGATCGTTTTCGGATTTTAATCCGGTCCCAATAGCGGGCACGGATCGCGCCAGCCGACATTGTCGGTTCTGCGGTATCCGGTTCATTGCTAGCTTCAATAACCCACGGATTGGCCAATATGTAGCCGTCCAACCCCGCCTCGGGTCCGAACAGAGCCAGAGCGGTCGCCGCATCGCAATTCCCGAAGGCGAGGACCGATTTTACGTGCGGCTGCGTCTGCCGAAGATATTGGACCGCTGCTGCGATTTCTGCAGCGCTACCTCGAAAGCCTTGGTTGTCGCCACTGCTTTCACCAATGCCGCGACGGTCGTAGCGCAGCACCGGGAAACCTTGATTTGCAATGCGCAACGCCAATGCTGCCATCCCGCTATGGGCGCCCGACCGAATTTCGTTGCCGCCGCTGACAATCAGTAAGGCGGTCGTGCTTGTTCCGGCATCCACTGTCGCCGAGAGCATGTCGTTCTCACAGGCTATCTGGTGAAAACTCCGCGTCATTGCTCGATCCATGTGGCAATATCCTGAGCGATGGCAGAGGACATGGCCAGGTCATCGCCGGGCTCGGCGCGAAGCCACAGGGCAGAGCCCGAGATTTGAACGTCGCCCTGTTTGTTATCGGATGCGAGGCGAACGATCCGCTGATTTTCCATCGCGGGTATTTCGGCCACATTCAACTGCGCGAACAGATCGGAGCCGATGATATTGCCAGCCAGCTCTAGCGATCCGGTCCTGGCCTGCTCGGCCAGTTCGGCGAGGCTTGTGCTCAGTCCAGACTCGCGATCGGCCGCGACCCTGGTCCGCATCATGGTCCGCAAGATGGTCGCGCCTTTTGCCGGGCTGAAAATCCAGTGGTTGGCGCTTTGCAGATCCGCAACAGCCAAGACGCCGCCCCGGAAGGAAGCGATATGCGAAATCTGATGCTGTTGAGCGCAGGCCTTCAGGCTTTTTGCCAGTCAGATAGCGTGGCCTGTTCCAGTGGCAGCAGGCTTTCGTTGGTGCCAGGAAGATCAGGCAGGAAGCTTGCGATTTCAAGAGCTTCGAGCGAGCGCATGACATCGACCAGCATCTTGCGCATGCGGTTCATCTCGTCGAACAGCGGTGGAACGAGCATGACCCGGCCTGCAGACCCGGCTGCGAGGGACAAACATAATTCTTTGCGATCCGCAAATTCGTAGGAGACGAATGCGGGGATGAGCGTCACTCGGTGACTTTCATCTCGGCAAAGGCGACCAGATTGCCGAAAGTCTCGAACAGTTCGCCATCGACTTCATCATCGTCGATCATGATGTCCAGACGATCTTCCAGTTCGGTGAGCAGCCCGGCAACGGCCATGCTGTCGAGTTCGGGGAGGGCGCCAAAAAGCTCTGTTTCCGCCGTGAATTCCGCGACCTGCTCTTCGCTCAGTCCCAAAATATCACGCATCACTGCACGCACGGCGGCTTCCGGCGTCAACTCGACCTTATTCTGCATTAATACCCCCGAATCTCGGATAACGGCGCTTCCCTAAAGCGGTGAGCGCTTTCCGGCAAGGCCCGACGCAAAGTGCCTCAAAATTGGTAGCCAGGACATGGGATTGTTCGGCCAGTAGAATTCGAGCCGGTAGCGGTCCCGCACATCCTCCATCCACTCGCGTTTGTAGCCGTCGTTACCGGTGCCAAAGTCGATCAGATCGACATTATCGATATCGATCGCATGCTGGAACATGGCAACGGACAGCAATGTTCCAGGAGACGTCTTGGTGGCATCCTCGACATGCGCCAACTTGTGGATTAGCGCCTCGCCATTTTCCACCGTCCAGAATTGCGCGGCCACCGGTTCTCCGTCGATATAGGCGAGCCCGAGGCGCATGCATCCGGCGGCCGCCTCGTGCCGCGCCAGATTTCTCAGAAATCCGGATTGCCTTCCTCGGGCTTCCAGCTGCGCTGGTAGACCGAGACATAATCATCCCAGTCCTCTTCGGAGAACCGGGTTTCGATCCGGATCGACACGAGATTTTTTCGCCTTGCGGCGTACCGTATTGCGCAACTGGCCGGGACGATCGGCCCAATATTGGTCGAAGGTGCGGCCCCTGACGTTCAATATATGATTGTCATCGGCCTTCGACCGGAACACGATCCAGCCGGCTTGCTCGAAAGCGCGTTCGGTCAGGCTGGCAGCGGAATCCTCGTCAGGAACTGGCGTTATTTCAATACGATGCGAGCTAGATTTCAGCTGATTTGCCAATTTGGCGAGCAGAGCCAATTTGGTTACTTCGTCATAGTCACCGAGATAAATCGGGCGGAAGGTGAAATTATACCAGTTGGCGAGGGCGGCATGGCGTCGAAATCCGGTTTTCATCAGGAACATCCATGCTTCCGCATCGCCTTCCTGGCTATGGACTATCAGCGGGGACTTGTCTGGCAGGCACAGTTCATGAAGCGGTTTCAGCCATTCGATCCGGTCGAACAGTGATTTCTGGACCGACCGGCCCAGTTTTTCTCCGGCAATGGCTTGCACGGACTGAAAATTGCTATGATATTCACTGGTCATGGCTAAGGTCGTATCTGTCACAAATCTGCTCTTTTTCCCATAGGTCAAAAATTGAACATCACTCCCGAAACCGCCGCATTCCCGATGGACCATCTCGCGATAGGCAAGGATCCGGATGCAAGCGCCCTCGTGACGCGTTCGGGGTCTCTTAGCTACAAGATGTTAAATCATCGTGTCGGCATGCTGGCGGCATGGCTGCACGGGCAGGGATTGGCCAAGGGGGATAGGGTCGCGACATGGCTCTCGAAAACCGAACTGGCCTGTCTGATGCCGCTGGCGGCGGCCCGGGCCGGCCTGGTCCATGTGCCGGTCAATCCTTTGCTAAAATCAGCTCAAGTTGTTCATATCGTCTCAGATAGTGGTGCCAAGTTGTTGATTAGCAACGCCGGACGGATCAAAACTCTGGGAGACAATGGCGAGGAAGGCTGCCGTATATTTGAGGACAAACTTGTCGAGGGCGCGCTGGAGTCGATTGCGGATCCAATGGCGCCGAGCGCGGCAACGACCGATACAAATGATTTGGCTGCGATATTATATACTAGCGGGTCCACCGGACGCCCAAAAGGCGTGATGCTCAGCCACGCCAATTTGACGCTCGGAGCGCTGAGTGTCGCTGAATATCTCGAGCTTTCATCGGATGATCGTACGATATGCGTCCTCCCGCTCAGCTTTGACTATGGCCAGAACCAGCTGCTGTCGACCTGGTCGGCGGGTGGTTGCGCGGTTCCGCTGGACTATCTCACGCCACGTGACGTCATGAAGGCATGTGCACGCGAACAGATCACGACCCTGGCCGCCGTTCCACCGCTCTGGGTGCAACTGGTCGAACATGAATGGCCGGAAGAAGCGGTTGTCTCGATGCAGCGGCTGACCAACAGCGGTGGTGCGCTGACTCCGACATTGGTCAAGCAATTGCGGGGAATATTCGGTTCCGGAACCGATATCTATGCGATGTACGGCCTGACCGAGGCGTTCCGGTCGACCTATCTTGATCCCGCTCTGATTGATGACAACCCGACCAGCATGGGGACCGCCATCCCTTATGCTGAAATATTGGTGGTTGATGAAACGGGGGCTGTCGCCGGGCCGGATCAACCCGGAGAACTGGTTCATTGCGGGCCGCTCGTTGCGCAGGGTTACTGGAATGATCCCGTGCGGACCGCGCAGAGATTTAAAAGTGCCCCGGACGCATCAAAATATGCTGGAACCGCTGTTTTCTCTGGCGATACGGTGAAGCGCGGCGATGACGGTCTGCTCTATTTCGTCGGTCGGGACGATGCGATGATCAAAAGTTCAGGCAACCGGATCAGTCCGACGGAAATTGAGGAAATAGCAGTGGAGTCGGGGATGGTGGCGGAAGCGGTTGCCCTGGGCGTTCCTGATGAAAGACTGGGCCATGCTATCCGTCTGTTTGTCCGACCGGCTGAACAAGAGACGGAAGCTTCCGCAGTTGCGGAACAGCTGGCAAAATATCTCAAGCAGAATTTACCGAATTTTATGCACCCCCGGGATATCATCCTGCTTTCTGAATTTCCCAAGAACCCCAATGGAAAGCTGGACCGCAACGCATTGGCCAGCATGGATATCGAATGATCAAGACCAAGGCCATCGGCCCGATCCCCTCCGGTTTTCACGCCCTTGACGGCGAACTGGCCCTCGGTGGCCAGCGAGCCGGTGCGCTGGTCGCGGAACATGGTTCGCCGCTTTTTGTCTATTCTCGAAGCCGGCTCGACGACCGAATGATGCAATTGCGGGCGGCGATGCCCGACCGCCTGGATCTGCATTATGCGATGAAGGCCAATCCCTTTCCACCGTTGCTGCGCCATATGGTTGGCCTGGCCGACGGCATCGATATCGCTTCCGGTGGGGAATTGCAGATGGCGCTGGCAGCGGGCGCGGCACCGGACCATGTCAGCTTCGCCGGACCGGGCAAGCGCGACGAGGAACTCCAGCAGGCAATCCAGGCCGGTGTGACGATCAATATTGAATCGCCGGGCGAATGCGATCGGGCACTGAAAATCGGTGCCGCGCTGGAGAAACAGCCGCGGCTGGCGATCCGGGTCAATCCGGACTTCGATCTCAAGGGCTCGGGGATGAAAATGGGCGGCGGCGCCAAGCCGTTCGGGATGGATATCGAGCTGGTCGCGCCTGTCGTAAAACAGATTCTGGAAGCCGGTGCGGAGTGGCGCGGCTTTCATATTTTGCCGGCTCGCAGGCGCTCAGCGCGGACGCGATTATCGAAACACAGGCGCAAACGCTGGACCTCGCCGGTCGGCTGGCAATCGAAATCGGCGAGGCCCCGGCCCATGTCAATCTCGGTGGTGGTTTTGGTATTCCCTATTTCCCGGGAGACGAACCACTGGACATCGGCAAGGTTGGCAACGCCTTGTCGGATCAGCTCACCCGGCTGCCGAGCATATTGTCATCGACACAATTTGCCATTGAACTCGGCCGCTACCTGGTCGGCGAGGCGGGTGTCTATCTGACACGGATAATCGATCGCAAGCAGAGCCAGGGGCAGACCTTTCTGGTAACCGACGGCGGCCTGCATCACCAGCTCGCCGCCAGCGGCAATTTCGGGACGGTGGTAAGACGCAACTATCCCGCTGCGATCGCCAGCAAATTTTCTGAGGAACCGACCGAAACAGTCTCGATCGTTGGCTGTCTCTGCACCCCCCTTGACCGGCTCAGCGACAATGCGGCCATGCCCGAAGCAACGGTCGGTGACATCGTGGCAGTTTTCTGTGCCGGGGCATATGGTGCCTCGGCAAGTCCGGCCAATTTTCTGGGCCAGGGACCTGCTACGGAGCTGCTCGTCGACTAGCTTTCGGAGCTGTGGGCTACCGCCTGAATATCGCCGTCGTTAATCGGAAATTCAGCTAATCCTAACGCTATATTCACTATTATCCAGCATAGCCATCTCGTGACTTTGCGCGAATTGCCCGTTTCCCCCCGGAAACTGGCCATTTGCCAGTTGGTTTATACGAGGTGGAAAAAATGCGTTCTGCGATTAAAAACAATCATTTGGCGAGGCTGATGGTCGGTGCCGGCATGGCGTCGCTCGCCGTCGCCGGTTGTTCCGGCAATTCCAGCGGACCGCAATTGCCGCCGGCATCCTTTGTCTCGATGCAGGAAGGGCCCGGAGAGGAATATGTTATCGGTCCGCTCGACGAGCTGACGATATTCGTCTGGCGCAATCCGGAACTCGGCGCCAAGGTTCAGGTCCGCCCTGATGGCCGGATCACCACACCGCTGATCACCGATATGCCGGCCGTAGGAAAGACGCCGGCGATGCTGGCGCAGGATCTGACGCTGCAATTATCGCAATATATCAATGAACCGCTGGTTTCGGTCATCGTCAATAATTTCTCAGGTACGTTTTCTCAGCAAATTCGCGTGGTAGGCGCGACCGAAAAGCCGGCATCGATACCCTATCGCGCCAATATGACTCTGCTTGACGCGATGATCGCGGTCGGCGGCATGTCCGAATTTGCCTCCGGTAACCGCGCGCGGCTGATCCGGTTCGATCGCGGCACCGGCAAACAGCAGGAATTTGCCCTGCGCATCGACGATCTCATGAAGAAGGGTGAAACTCGCGCCAATGTAATGCTGCGGCCCGGTGATGTGATCATCATCCCGGAAAGCATGTTTTAATCTGTTTTGGCTTCCCTGCACAGGAATTGAATAGACACATGAACGGCCTTTATGATGAATTTAGAATAGCGGTGCACAGCGTCTGGAACAGACGCTGGCTTGCACTGGCTGTGGCCTGGGGGCTTTGCCTGCTGGGCTGGCTTGTCGTCGCGCTGATCCCCAACAGCTATGAGTCGCAGGCACGCATTTCTGTAGAGATGCAGTCGATCCTGTCCGACAAGGTCGGGGTGGACGCGCGCGAGCGCAAGAAGAACATGGAGCGGGTCCAGGAAACCCTCGCTTCCACGATCAATCTCGAAAAAGTCGTTCGCGGAACCGCGCTGAACCAGTCAGTGGCGACGGATCGTGAACTGGCCAACAAGGTCGAGACATTGCGCAAGAGCATCGAGATCAAGTCGGAAAAAGACAATCTGTTCGAGATTACGGCAAGATCCTCGGCCAGCAATTTTTCCGACGCGGAAAATGCCGTGCTGGCGCGTGATATTGTCCAGAAAATGATCGACATTTTTGTTGAGGAAAATCTGTCGGGCGACCGGTCTGAAACGAGCCAGACAATCAAATTTCTCGACGCTCAACTCGCGCAGCGGGAAAAAGAGCTTCAGGAAGTCGAGCAGAAGCGAGTCCAGTTCGAGACGGAGAATCTCGGACTATTGCCCGGTATCGGTTCGATCAGCCAGCGGATGGAAGCGGCCAGGGCGGAACTTGCGCAAATTGACTCCCAGATAAGCCAGGCATCCGGATCTCTGGCGGCGCTCAATGGCCAGCTTGCCGGCACGCCGTCGTCGATCGCGACGCCCGGAATTGGCAGCGGCGGTGCCCGTGGCCAACTCGCCCAGATGGAAGCCAATCTCGCTGGCGCTCGCGCTCGTGGCTGGACCGACAGCCATCCCGACATCATCTCCATGAAAAATGAAATCGCAGCGCTGCGCGGACAGGTTGCCAAAGAACCAGCTGGCGGTGGTGGCTATCGCACGCCCAATCCGGCCTATAGTTCGCTGCAGAGCATGCGCGCAGAACGCCAAGCCAGCCTCGCGGCATTACAGGCGCGGAAAAATGCACTGCAGTCGGACATGGCGCAACTTGCGTCGAAACAGACACTCGAACCTGGCGTCGCTGCAGAAATGTCGCGGATCAACCGGGACCACGAGGTGCTGAAAGAGCAATATAACAAACTGCTTGCAGACCGGGAGCAGATCAAATTGCGCGGGCAGGTCGAATCCGAAACCGATTCGCTCAAGTTCCGCGTTATTGATCCGCCGTCCAGCCCACGTTCGCCCGCTGCTCCAAACCGGCCTCTGTTGCTGGCTATGGTTCTGATTGCCGGGATCGGTGGCGGGATCGGCACTGCCTTTGCGATGGGCCATGTGCAAACCAGCTATCCGACCGCAGCACGGCTGGAAAAGGCAAGCGGCCTGCCGGTCATCGGTTCGGTCTCCCAAATTCTGACCAGCGCCCAGCGCGAGATCCAGAAGAAGAAGCTTCGTATATTTTCGGCACGAGCGGCGCTCTTTTCGGCGTGTTCGGGATGCTGATGATCGTAGAATTTATCCAGCGCGGCATGGTGGCCTGAGGGAGCAGATATGAACGAATATAATCCTCCCAAAAAGACCGGTTCGTTGCTCGAAAGGGCAGGGGAAATCTACGACTATATTCCCGCAGTCCGGACGGGCGAACAACGGGAGCTCCCGTCGAAATCCGCGCAGCCCGAGACGCTTTCCCGGCAGGTCACACCTGTTCGTCAGAGGCCGGTAGAGGCCTATGAAGGACCAACCGTCATTGTCGACCGGGACAAGTTGCGAGACGCCGGATTCATCGTTCCGGACGGCCCGGTAACCGGCATTTCCGAAGAGTTCCGGATCATAAAGCGCCAATTGCTGCTCGCCGCGAAAGGCAGCCAGAAAATGGCCCCTTTGCCGCGGGGCGAGCGGATATTGATCTGCTCGGCGCACCCGAATGAAGGCAAGACATTCTGTGCACTGAACCTGGCGCTCTCGATCGCGGCGGAAAAAGACAATGAAGTCCTGTTGGTTGATGCGGATTTTGCAAAACCGAGCATATTGTCCAGCCTTGGTCTGGAGGGAAGCAAGGGCTTGATGGATGCGCTTGCCGACCCGCAATTGCCTGTGGAAGACTGCATCATTCATACGGATATTCCCGGGCTGGCAATCCTGCCGGCCGGTGACCAGACCAATGCCGATACCGAATATCTGGCGTCCTCGCGGACCGAACAGGTGCTCAACCGCCTGACCCAGAACAATCCCAACCGCATTGTGATTTTCGACTCGCCACCGGCCCTGTCGGCATCACCGGCCTCGGTTCTGGCCATGCATGTCGGTCAGGTACTGATGGTGGTCAAAGCCGATGAAACAACCGAAACCGCCCTGCGCGATGCGCTGAGTTTACTGGGCGGCTGTGATCATATCCAGCTTCTCCTGAACGGCACGAAATTCTCGCCGACGGGCAGGCGCTTTGGATCCTATTATGGATATGGAGAGTAAGCCATGACCGCGCATATGACCAGAAATGTCCTGAAATACGGGGCGGCAATTTTGCCGCTACTGGGACTGGCCGCACCCGCCGTCGAGGCACGCGAGCGCCAGGCTGACGTGGCACCCTATCTGGAAATCCAGCAAATATTGGTGGCAGATCTAAAGGACGGCAGCGATGTTCTGACCTATACGTCGGTCGCCGCCGGTGTCGATACGTCGCTTCAGACGCGCAATGCCGAAGCCCAGTTGAACGTCCGCTATGAGCGGAGGTTCTTCTATCAGGACAATCTGGGTGACGAGGATATCATCACCGGTCTGGCCCGCGGCAGCGTGCAGATTGTTCCCAATCTTCTGGCCCTGGAAGCCGGTGGAATCGCGGCCCGCAGCCGGGTCGATCTGCGCGGTGAGGCACCATCCAATACGGTCGGCAATATCGACAATGTGACGCAGGTCTATTCCGTTTATGCCGGTCCGAGTCTCGCAACCCGGGTGGGCGCCCTGGATGTGAATGCCGGTTACCGCATCGGCTATACCAAGGTAGAGAATGAATCTGCTGGAATCCTGCCACCGGGACAGGCTCCCATCGACGTATTCGATGATAGCGTCAGCCATTCGGCGAGCGCCAGCGTCGGCATGCAACCCGGTGATTTGCCTTTCGGCTGGACCGTCGGTGCAGGCTGGCAACGCGAAGATGGCAGCCAGCTGGATCAGCGGTTCGACGGAAAGCAGGTCCGTGCCGACGTAACCGTGCCGGTTTCGTCGACCATGGCTCTGGTTGGCGGCGTTGGCTATGAGGATATCGAGATTTCGGAACGGGATGCGTTGCGCGACACCGACGGTGTTCCGATCATCGGCGACGACGGCCGCTTTGTCACCGACAAAAGCTCGCCCCGATTGCTGTCCTACGATCAGGACGGTATATACTGGGATGCCGGTGTGCTCTGGCGGCCAAGTCGCCGTACCTCGCTCGAGGCGCGGGTCGGTCAACGCTATGGTAGCGAAACCTATTATGGCAACTTCGCCTATCAGCCGAACCAGAACACAGCGCTGAATATTTCCGTCTACGACACGGTGTCGGGCTTCGGGAATTTGCTCAACGACAATCTCGCCAATCTGGGCACCGGCTTTTCCACCACTCGCAATCCCCTTAGCGGGGAATTGAACGGCTGTGCCTTCGGTCAGACGAGCAGCCTGTGTTTCAACGATGTCCTGCAATCAGCCGCATCTTCCTCGTTCCGCGCGCGGGGCGTCAACGGGCAGCTTACCTATAGTCATGGCGGATGGAATACCGGCTTGGGCGTGGGCTATGCGCGTCGGCGCTTCTTTGCCTCGCAACTCGGTTCGGTTTCCGCGGTCGATGGACTCGTCGACCAGAATTATTACGCCAACCTGACCATCGGCCGCGAACTCGATGCCTATTCCAGCTTCGATGCCAATGTTTACGCCAATCTTCTGGACAGCGGCTTTGCCAATGCACCCAATGTTCTGGGGTCGGCGCCAACGCAGCTTATTATCGCCAGATATTGCCCCGATTGCAGGGCACGGCGGCGGTTGGTCTGGACAGTTTCCAGCAAGATGGTTTCGACAGCGAGCTTACCGCTTCCGCTCTGCTGGGACTGAGATATGATTTTTAACGGCTTCTTCACCGCCGTTGACCGGAGATACGCGCATGTATGATACATTTTATGGATTGAATGGCCGGCCCTTTCAGCTGACCCCGGATCCGCATTTCTATTTCGAAAGCCTGACGCACCGCAAGGCATTGTCCTATCTTGGCTATGGCCTGGCACAGGGTGAAGGCTTCATCGTCATCACGGGAGACGTCGGCGCGGGCAAGACCACGTTGGTCAGCCATCTGATGGCGACAATCGACAAGGCGCGTCTGACCGCCGCCAATATCGTGACCACGAAGCTGGACAGCGAAGATATTGTGCGCGTTGCTGCCAACCATTTCGATATCAACACAGACCATATGGACAAGGCGCAGTTGCTCAGCGCCTTTGAAGAGTTTCTGCACGCCGAAGCGCGGGCGGGGCGGCGCTGTCTGCTGATCGTGGACGAATCGCAAAATCTTCCGGCGGGCGCGCTGGAGGAATTGCGGATGCTGTCCAATTTCCAGCTTGGCGGGCAAGCGTTGCTGCAGATATTTCTGCTCGGCCAGCCGGAATTTCGCGATATGTTGCAGAACTCCAACCAGCTGGAGCAATTGCGGCAGCGGGTCATCGCGCACCACCATCTTGAACCGATGGATGCAGAAGAGATCGAACCTTATGTCACGCATCGCTTGTCCAAAAGCGGTTGGTCGGGACGCCCGAAAATCACATCCAGCGTATTTCGGCTGCTTTACTCCGAAACCGATGGCGTGCCCCGCAAGATCAACGCCTTGATGAGCCGGATATTGCTGATGGGGGCGATCGAGCATGCCGAGATGATCGACCAGCCGATGGTCGAACGGGTGATTGCCGATCTGAATGGCGAAGATGTGGAAATTGCCGCTCCGCCGACAGCAACTGCCGAGCCCAAGAACCCTTTGTGGGAAAAGCCCAAGAAGGCCCAGACTGCGAGTACAGATGCACCTGTCAGCGCGCCGGCCCCGTTCCCGCGCCCGAACCGGCGTCCGCGACGGAGCATGAAGTGGTCAACCTTCGTCCTCCGCAAGCGCCGCCGGAATCGGCCGCACAGGCTGCCGGAACGCGGATTGCATCCCAAGCGAAGCCCGCCGAACCGGCTGTGGCTCCGGCAGCCTCCGACAAGGCGATGGCACAGCAGATCGATATCATGGCAAAGCGTCTGTCGCGGATGGAAACGCGCATGAACGACCAAGAAGAAAATCTGCACCGCGTCTTGACGTTGCTTGTGCAATGGGTCGAGAGCGATGTCCGGAGCAAGGAAAGCTATGTCAATGCGGGACGCGCGGCCTGAACCTTTCGCCAGGGCGAGAAAAGCGGATGCTTTGCTCAACGCCATGTCGGTCGATATCGAGGACTGGTTTCAGGTGGGAGCCTTCGAAACGGTCATCGATCGTGCCGATTGGGATCAGCTCGAGCATCGGGTAGAACATAACACCAATGAGGTGCTGGCCCTGTTCGAAGAAGCAGGCATCAAGGCGACCTTTTTTATATTGGGGTGGGTCGCGGAGCGCTATCCGGCCCTCATGCGGCGGATAGCCGACGCCGGTCATGAAATCGCCAATCACGGCTATGACCATGCCCGCGTGTTCACCCTGTCGCCCGAACAGTTCCGGACCGATCTGGACCGCAGCCGCAAGATAATCGAGGATACGTCCGGCCAGCAGGTCATCGGCTATCGGGCTCCCAGTTTTTCCATCGATCAGCGGACCCCGTGGGCGCACAAGATATTGGCCGAAGAAGGCTATGCCTATTCCTCCAGTGTCGCGCCGATCCGTCATGATCATTATGGCTGGGCAGGGTCGCCGCGCTTTGCCTGGAAGCCCGTCGAGCAGTCCGATTTCATCGAATTGCCGGTGACCACGGTCAAGCTCGGTAACCGTACGTTCGCCGCTGGCGGAGGCGGCTTTTTCCGGCTTTTGCCTTATGCCTTATATGAGCGCTCGATCAGGAAGATGCAGCGCGATGACGGACATGGCGCGATTTTTACTTTCACCCGTGGGAGATCGACCTGATCAGCCGCGGGTTGCCAATGCGCCGCTTCGATCCCGGCTACGCCATTATACCAATTTGGCAGCGATGCGTGCCAAGCTGCAGCGGGCCGGGCAAGATTTCCGCTGGGGCAGAGTGGACGAACTGGCGGCGCTGGAAGCGGGGCTGATGTGATGCATATGGCAATCAAGCCGGAGTCCTTGACGGTCCGTATTCTCGCGCAAGCCGATGCCGGTGAACTGGCCCGGATTGAATCGTTCGTGGATGCTTCGCCGCTAGGCACATCCTTTCATCGCCCGGCATGGGTATTGTCGGTCGGCAAGGGCTGCGGTCACGAGTGGCGATACCTTCTGGCTGAAGATCACAAAGGACAATTGCAAGGAATTCTGCCGCTGAACCTGATCCATTCGCCCCTGTTTGGCAGGGCACTGGTTTCTTCCGGTTTTGCCGTGGGCGGCGGTATTCTCTCCGACAATGATCAGGCAATCCAGTTGCTCGCCAACGAAGCGTGGCGCTTTGCCGAGAGCAACAGCTTTCCCACCGTCGAATTGCGCGGCGGGCCGGTGCCCGATGGACAATGGCAGTGCAAGCAGGATGTCTACGCCGGTTTTGTCACCGAACTGGCGGACGATGCGGAAAGCCAATTGCTCGCCATTCCGCGCAAACAGCGCGCTGAAGTCCGCAAGGGTCTGAAAAACGGTTTGACGGTGCGCATCGGGACGACGCAGGAAGACCGGGCGGATCATTATGCCGTCTATGCCGAAAGCGTCCGTAATCTGGGAACACCGGTATTCCCGAAAGCGCTGTTCGACGAAGTCCTCGACGCTTTCGGCGAGGATGCCGATATCCTGACCGTGCTCAGCGATGATGTGCCGGTCGCCAGCGTTCTCAGTCTCTATCATCACCAGACGGTAATGCCTTACTGGGGCGGCGGCACATGGGACGCGCGACGCTTTCGCGCCAATGACATCATGTATTATGAACTGATGAACCATGCCCGCAAGCGGGGATGTACTTCGTTTGATTTCGGCCGATCCAAATATGGAACGGGTGCTTTTTCCTTCAAGAAGAACTGGGGATTCGAACCGCAACCGCTTTCCTATGCAACGCGCACAGCCGATGGTGAGGATGCGCGCGATGTCAATCCGATGAGCCCGAAATACCGGATGCAGGTGGCGCTGTGGCAACGCCTGCCGTTGCCCATCGCCAACCGTGTCGGACCCTTGATAGCCAAAGGCCTCGGCTGATGGGTGAGATATTGTTCCTGACGCATCGCGTCCCCTGGCCACCGAACCGGGGCGACAAGATCCGCTCGCACCATTTCCTGCAAAGGCTGATGGACTGCGCCCCCGTGCATGTGGCCTGTTTTGCCGAAGACGAAGCCGAGGCGCAGACCGGCTGGGCGCGCAAGGCGGAGCTTGCTTCCTGCGAGATTGTCCTGCGGACGAAAGCGAGATGGGCCGGCGGGATCGAAGCCATATTTTCCGGACAGCCGGTGTCGCTGACCTGTTTCGCCAGCGCCGCAATCCGCGCCTATGTTGCGGACGTCATTGCCACACGCCCGATAGACTGCATCTTCATATTTTCCGGCCAGATGGCACAATATATTCCGGTAGTGTTTGACGGTTGCGTGGTGATGGATTTCGGTGATGTCGATAGCGCCAAATTCGAAAGCTATGCCAAGGAAGGCACGGGGCCGATGGCCTGGATCAATCGCCGGGAGGGCCGGTTGTTGCGGACCTTCGAAAAAGATGTTGCCGAACGGGCCGATCACAGCCTGTTTGTCAGCGAAGCGGAGGCGGGTTTGTTTCGTCAGCGCTCGGGCCTGGCCGGGGACCGGGTGAAGGCCGTGGGCAACGGGATCGACCTGGAATTTTACGGCGCAACGGACGTGCAGCCAGAGGGGCTGGAACAAAGCGGACCGATGATCCTGTTCACCGGCCAGATGGATTATCAACCAATGTTCAGGCGGTGCACAGCTTCAGCACGCAGGTCATGCCGACAATCCTCGCACGTTTTCCGGACGCGCGCTTTGCCATCGCCGGCCGGGCGCCGACCGAGAAGGTCAGGCAGCTTGACGGCAGGAATGGCACGCTTGTGATCGGCGCGGTCGAGGACATCCGCAACTGGATCGTGGCTGCCGATGTTGTCGTCGCGCCGCTGCGGATTGCTCGCGGTATCCAGAACAAGGTGCTCGAGGCGATGGCGATGGGCAGACCGGTGGTCGTGTCCGATTGCGCGGCAGAGGGCATTGACGCGATCGACGGCGAGCATTTCCTGATCGCTGCGTCTGCGGACGACGAGGCGCGACTGGTGTGCCAGTTGCTGCAAAACCCTGAGCAGGCAGCGAAGCTTGGCGAGCGGGCGAAACGGCTTATTCATGCGCAATATTCGTGGGAGACGCAGCTTGCAGATCTGCCCGCCTTGTGCGGTCTGCCCGTATCTGCGGTTGCCGAGGCTGCAGCATGACGAGCGCAACTGCCGATCATATCCAGAGCAACAAACAGCCTGCTATTCCTGCATCGCTTTGGTCGACGCACCTGAAATTACTGGCGCTTGCCAGCTTGGCAATATTGGCCTTTTTCTGGCGTGACGGCGCGGACATGGTCCGGACATGGTGGTCTGTCTCCACCTATAATCATTGTCTGCTGATCGTGCCGATCCTCTACTGGCTGGTGCAGCAACGTCGAGAAGAACTGGCCAAGCTCGTGCCGGAAATCTGGCCGCCAGGACTTTTGCTGACCGGAATTGCCGCTTCGGGATGGCTGATCGGAGAGGCTGCCGGCGTTTCCCTTGCCCGCCATCTCGGGCTGCTGATGATGCTGCACGGCGCGGTAATCACCTTGCTCGGACCCGCTGTCGCCCGCGGCCTCACATTCCCGCTGGCTTTCAGTTTTTTCTGGTCCCGTTCGGCGAGGAATTTGTACCTTTTCTGCAAATGGTGACCGCCAAATTGTCGATGCTGTTTCTCGCCTGGGCCGATATCCCGGCCTTCATTGACGGGATTTTCATATCGACGCCGACCGGCTATTTCGAGGTGGCCGAGGCCTGTTCGGGCATCAAGTTCCTGATCGCGATGTTCGCTTATGGCGCGCTGGTCGGTAATGTCTGCTTCCAGAGTTGGAACCGGCGGATATTGTTCATGATCGCCGCGGTCATCGTGCCGATCCTCGCCAATGGTGTCCGTGCTTTCGGCACCATCTATATCGCGCATCATACATCGCTCGATTTCGCGGTCGGCTTTGATCATATTTTCTACGGCTGGTTCTTTTTCGCCTTTGTCCTGATCGTGCTGATGGCGATCGGCTGGCCCTTTTTCGACCGGAAGATCGACGATGCGATGATTGATGGAGACGCTTTGGCTCGTCGGCAGTCCATCCGGTCGGGCCGGCAGCATCCGGTGAAGATCATGGCCGTGATGGCGGCTATCCTTTTGACGCCGGTACTGTGGATATCGGTACTCGCGGCTCAGGAGTCGACCGTCCCCGACAGGATTGCCCTGCCGGACGTCGCCGGTTGGGAGCGGGTGGATTATCAGCCACTTTACCCCTGGCAACCCCGTTTTGCCGGTGCCAGCCATCAGCTGCTCGGGCGCTACCGGAACCCTGTGACGGGCATGGAGGCCGATCTCGCTATCGCCGTTTACGACCGTCAGGAAGAAGGACGCGAGATCGTCGGTTACGGGCAGGGCGCACTGGTTCCGGAAACCGAATGGTCCCGCAACCGCGCGCTCGAAGCACCGGCCGGCGGGTCTGCGGTCGAACTGATCGCGCCCGGACCGGTGGTGCGCGATGTCGTCAGTTTCTATCGCATCGGCGGCAAGCTCACCGGCAGCGGCTCGGTGGTGAAGCTCGAAACGCTGAAGAGCAGGCTGCTTGGCGGTCCGCAACAGGCCGTGGCAATTCTGGTGTCGTCGGAGACGAGGCGCGAAGAATCGCCCCGGATTGCGATCGACGCCTTTCTCTCTGATCTCGGCCCGGTCGACAAATTGGCTGACGCGATGGCGGGCCTGCGCTAGGGCGCACCTATGTGTGGCATAGCAGGTATATTTCATTTGGAGACGGCCAAGCCCGTCGATCCCGATCGTCTGCGCAAGATGACCGACAGCCTGTCGCACCGCGGGCCGGACGGATCGGGCATCTGGACCGCCCCGGGTGTCGGGCTTGGGCATCGCCGACTTTCGATCATCGATCTGGAAGGCGGCGCGCAGCCGATGCTGACGGCCGACGAAGCGCAGGTACTCAGTTTCAACGGCGAGATATACAACTTCCGCGAGGTTCGGGCCGAGCTGGAGGGGCTGGGCCACCAGTTTGCGACCAGTAGCGACAGCGAAGTCATTCTCTATGCCTGGCGGCAATGGGGCGTGGAGTGCCTGAAGCGGCTGAACGGCATGTTTGTCTTCGCGCTCTACGACCAGCGCAGCCGCCAATTGTTTCTGGCCCGCGACCGGCTGGGCGTGAAGCCGCTGTTCTACGCGCGGGTTTCTGACGGCAGCATATTGTTCGGTTCGGAACTGAAAGCTTTGCTCGCCAACCCCTTGCTGCGGCGGGAACCCAATTTGCGGGCGGTCGATGACTATCTCGCTTTTGGCTATGTCCCGGACCAGACATCGCTGCTCAGGGGCGTGAAGAAGCTGGCGGCCGGCCATTATCTGCTGCTCGAGCAGGGCAAGCCGGAACCCGCACCGGTGCAATATTGGGATATGGATTTCAGCCAGCGCCACAAGGCTTCTGCTGGTGCTTTGGAAGAGGAGTTGGTCGACCTGCTCAAACAGGCCGTAGGCTCGCGGATGGTCGCGGATGTGCCGCTGGGCGCCTTTCTGTCCGGTGGGGTCGACAGCAGCGCGGTGGTCGCGCTGATGGCGGAGCACAGCCGGCGGCCGGTCAAGACCTGTTCGATCGGTTTCGACCAGCATTCGCTCGACGAGACCGGCTATGCCCGGCAAGTCGCGGAACGGTTTCGGACCGATCATCGCAAACGCATTGTGGCGGCGGATGATTTCGGCCTGATCGATACGCTCGCCGACCATTTTGACGAACCCTTTGCCGATGCCTCTGCCTTGCCGACGTACCGGGTGGCCGAGCTCGCCCGCGAGACCGTGACCGTCGCGCTGTCCGGAGATGGTGCTGACGAGGCAATGGCAGGCTATCGCCGCCATGTGTTTCACCATGCCGAAGAACGGGTGAGGGGGCTGTTGCCTCAATCCTTCCGTGGGCCGGCCTTCGGCTGGCTGGGCTCTGTCTATCCCAAGGCCGACTGGGCACCACGTCCGTTTCGCGCCAAGTCGACTTTGCTCTCGCTGGCCCGGACCGGGCCGGAAGGCTATGCCGAGGCGGTTGGCGTGACCACGCCATCGGGACGCCGGCACATCTATTCCGACCGCATGCGCAGCGATCTTGGCGACTATCAGGCCGAGCAGCGGATGATCGACCTGATGGACAATGCGCCGGCGCGCAATGGCCTCGATCAGGCGCAATATGCCGATATGAAAATGTGGCTGCCGGGCGACATATTGACCAAGGTCGACCGGACCAGCATGGCCGTCGGTCTGGAAGCGCGCGAACCCCTGCTTGACTACAAGCTGATGGAGTTCGCGGCAAAACTGCCGACCGGTTTGCGGGTGCACAGGGGGCAGGGCAAATATCTCCTCAAAAAGGCGATGGAACAATATCTCCCCGATGACATTCTCTACCGTCCGAAAATGGGTTTCGTGACGCCGATCGCACAATGGTTCCGCGGACCGCTTGCCGACACCGCCCGGGACATCGCCAGCGGCGGCAATCTGGCGCGGACCGGGTGGTTTGATAGCAAGGCCATGCGCAAGGTCGCGGATGACCATATCGCCGGACGTTCCGATAACAGCCGATTGCTGTGGCAGCTGCTGATGCTCGACAAGTCGCTGTCGCGGTTGTTTGGACTCTAGTTCCCCGGCGAAGGCCGGGGTCCAGCCGATAGTGCACCAATTTTCTGGCCACCGGCCTTCGCCGGTGAACAGCTATTCCGGATAGATGGCTTCGACAAAATAGAGACCGTCCGGCGGGGCGTTGAAGCCGAGCGCATTGCGGTCTCTCGCTTTCAGCGCGTTTTTCAGGTCCACTTTCGTCCATTTGCCGGTGCCGACCAGTTTCAGGCACCCGACGATCGAGCGAACCTGGTGATGCAGGAAGGAGCGGGCGGCGACCTCGACTTCAATTTCCTCGCCGAAGCGGCTGACCGATATGCTGTCGAGCGTCTTGACCGGGCTTTGCGCCTGGCAATGGACCGAGCGGAATGTGGTGAAGTCGTGCTGGCCGGTCAGCGCCTGCGCCGCATTGTGCATTGCTTCAGCGTCGAGGCTGGGTGCAATCTGCCAGCTCAGGCCGCGATCAAAGGTCAGGGCGCGCGGCGGTTGGTGATCTTGTAGAGATAGCGCCGACCCTCGCAGGCAAAGCGCGCGTGCCATTCCTCGTCGACAATGTCGCAGGCCAGCACCGCAACGGGGTTGGGGCGCAATTCGGCGTTGATGCCCTCGCTCAACCGGAAGGGAGTCAATTTCGTCTCGAGATCAAAATGCGCGCGCATCGCTATGGCGTGGACGCCGGCGTCGGTTCTGCCGGCTGCAAAAACACGCACGTCCTGACCGGTGATCTTGTGGATCGCCTGTTCGACCGCCTGCTGGACGCTCGGGCCGTGATCCTGATGCTGCCAGCCCATGAACGGGCGGCCATCATATTCCAGAGTGATCGCGAAGCGGGTCATTGCAATTTGGTCCCCTTCGGGATTTTCGTACCGTTGAGAAAGGCCTTGAGGTCCATCGCCGGTTTGCCCGCTTTCTGGATGACTTCCGGCTGGATCGCTCCGCTGCCGCAGCCGATCAGCAGATGGTCGTCCAGAGTCGTGCCCGCGACGCCTGCAGCGTCGCTGACTTTTGCCTTCAATATCCGGTAGCGGGCTTCCTGATATTCGAAAAAAGCGCCCGGGTGGGGATTGAACGCCCTGATCTGGCGCTCGACCTGATCGGCGGACCGGGCGAAATCCAGACGCGCTTCCTGCTTTTCGATTTTCTTCGCATAGGTTGCCAATGCGTCGTCCTGCACTTCGGCGGGGTAGTCGGATGGAGCCGCCAGATATTGCACCATCAGCGTTGCACCCGTCTCGGCGAGTTCTTCGGTCAGCTCGCCAGCGGTCTTCCCGTCCACCGGCGTGGTCGATTTCAGGAGCATCGGTCCGGTGTCCAGCCCGGCTTCCATCTGCATGATGGTGATTCCGGTTTCGGTGTCACCCGCCAATATCGACCGCTGCACCGGTGCCGCGCCGCGCCAGCGGGGAAGCAAGGAGCCGTGGATATTTAGACAACCCATTTTCGGCGCGTCCAGTATCGCCTGCGGCAGGATCAGGCCATAAGCGGCGACAACCGCGACATCCAGGTCAAGCGCGGCAAAGGCGGCCTGTTCTTCTTCGCTTTTCAGCGACACCGGGGTGCGGACTTCGATTCCCAGTTCCTCCGCCATGCGCTGCACTGGTGAGGGGGACAGCTTCTTGCCCCGTCCGGCCCGCCGGGGTGGCTGCGAGTAGACGGCGGCAATTTCGTGACCCGCTTCGTGCAACGCTTGCAGCGCCGGTACAGCAAAATCTGGGGTCCCCATGAAGGCGATGCGAAGGGATGTGTTGCCGGGCGTCATAGACTGTCTTTCAAATAAGTGATCCGCTTCCGGCTTGACCGCGACGAGATCTGCTCGCGGCGTTGCTGGACAAGCATTTTCTGCTTGGCAGGGTTGTGCGGCTGCTCCTAATGACTAAGCCATGGCATCGCAAGAGATCGAAAATCTGGTTCAGGCCCTCGCCAAGCTCCCCGGCCTGGGGCCACGTTCGGCGCGCCGGGCTGTGCTCTATCTGCTCAAGCGTCCGGAAACGGCGATGAAGCCGATATTGGCGGCGATGGAACGCGTAGACGAGCGGCTCGTGACTTGCGGGATTTGCGGCAATGTCGATACGCAGGATCCCTGCCAGATATGCAGCGACCCCCGCCGCGACGAAAAATCCCTGTGCGTGGTAGAAGAAGTTTCGGATCTCTGGGCGCTGGACAAATCGCGGCTGTTTCCTGGCAAATTCCATGTGCTGGGCGGCAAATTGTCGGCGCTCGACGGCGTCCGCCCGGAAGATATCGGTATCGACACGCTGATCCGCCGGGTTGAGGCGGGCGGTATTGACGAAGTGGTGCTGGCGATGAACGCGACGCTGGAAGGGCAGACAACCGCCCATTATATCGCCGAGCGGCTGGAAAATTACCCGATTAGGCTGAGCCAGCTATCGCACGGCATTCCCGTTGGCGGCGAGCTGGATTATCTGGACGAGGGCACGTTGGCGCAGGCATTGCGGTCGCGCAGGCCGGTCAACCAGGACTGATTGTGGCCTGATACAAGGCCGCTAACCGGTGCGCTGCTGACCCAGACGGTCATATTTCCGCGCGGCGCTAACATGCTGCAGAATTATCTTTTTTGCCGGTGCTGGTTTCGAGCAGGGGGTCGATCAATCTGTGCAAGCGTTGCCCGGCAGTTCCTTTCTAACACGTGGGACGCTAAAACGACAATAAAGCAACAGTTGTTGAAAATTTGACGCAACGCTCTCCGATTTGGCTATGAAATGCCAACCATCAAGCTATCATAAGCAATAGTATAAAAAAATAATTTCAGGAGAGATGTCATGAAGCTAGCGTTGAATCTATCTGTATGTGCGTTCGCATTTGCGGCAATTGCAACCGCCCCGGTTTACGCACAGACGCAACCCGAGACTGACGACCAGGCTGGCGGAAGTAATGTAGGCAATTACGATGACAATGTGATCGTGGTCACCGCACAGGGTCGGGCACAGGTTTTATCCGATGTGCCGATCGCCGTTTCAGCTATCGGGGCAGAGCAATTGCAGCAAAGCGGCGCCACCGACATTCGCGAACTCAATCAGCTTGCACCGTCGTTGCTGGTATCATCGACCGGCAACGAGGCCAACGGATCGGCCCGTATACGCGGTATCGGTACAGTGGGCGACAATCCCGGGCTTGAAAGTTCCGTCGCCGTGTTCATCGATGGCGTGTACCGTTCGCGGAGCGGTAATGCGCTCAGTGAGCTGGGACCGATCGAACGGGTCGAGGTTCTGCGAGGACCACAAGGGACATTGGGTGGACGAAATTCGTCGGCCGGGATGATCAACATCACAACCGCTGCACCAGAATTTACGCTATCCGGCTACGCCGCAGCGACTTATGGCAATTTTGACCAGATTCGTCTGGAAGGGGGGCTCACCGGTCCGCTGAGCGAGACAATCGCTGCGCGTATTGACGGAGTCTATCTCAAGCGGGACGGCTTTTATACCGACGTTGTTAACGGAACCGATGTCAACAACAAGGACCGCTATCTCGTGCGTGGCCAGCTTTTGTTTGAGCCGAGCGATACTTTGAGTGTCCGTGTAGTAGGTGACTATTCGAAGAAAGATGAATCCTGTTGTGCAGCAACTTTTGTCCAGCCTGAATTTGCACAGCAGGCGCGGGTGAGCCCGGGACTAGATCCCTTCGCTCTTCCACAACCCGGTGCACCGGCGCTGACCGACCCGGCCAACCCGATCATTCCGGTGCTGCTTGCCTTGGGTCAAAACAGCAACGCTCTGACCCAAAGCACATTCAATCGGGACATTTATGTGACGCCAGGTCGCTCCTACGCCGGCGAGACCGAGGATTTCGGTGCTTCAGTCGAAATAAACGCAGAATTGGGCAACCTGAACCTCACGTCGATCACAGGATATCGGGAATATTCCAATTTCCAGGCTTCTGATACCGATTACACGCAAGTAGACATTCTCTATCGCGAACCGAATGAAAATGCCGGAGCCCGAGAGTTCAAGACCTTTACACAGGAATTGCGGTTGCAGGGTTCCATGTTCGATGACAAGCTCGATTGGCTCATCGGTGGTTTCTACGCGAACGAGAAGCTTGAAACGCGGGATAATCTTCGCTTCGGCACGCAATATGGAGCGTTTGCACCATGCCGCGTCGTCAACGCCGTTAATCCTGCATTGGCGTCACCGACCAGTACGGGTTGTCTGAGTGCTGGTGGCAGGGCAGCCCTGCTCGCTGCAAATGGAGGTGCCGGCGCCTTTGGTGCTGCCACGCCGCTGATTTTCGCTGGTCTGGATAATCTGGCGCAGATTAACGACAAGGGAACTGTGCTCGATGTTTATAATCAGAAGAGCGAGAATTTTGCGTTCTTCACGCATAATATCTTCCATGTCACCGACAATCTCGATCTGACCCTTGGGCTGCGCTATACGAACGAGACTAAAGATTTTAACGCTGCCTTTTCCAATGACAATACGATGTGCCCGATTCAGCGGGCTTTGTTCACGCCGTTGCTCAGCAGTGGAGTGGCCCCACTTGCCGCGGGCCTGATCGGACTATCCTGTCAGGGCAATTCGACCGCTGAACTTGACGGGGTAAGTCTCGCCGACAGCCGCAGCGAAAGCGAATTTACGGGGACTGCGATCCTGTCCTATAAACCGACCGACGATCTGCTGATTTATGGCAGTTACTCGCGCGGCTACAAAGCTGGTGGTTTCAATCTGGACCGGTCAGCGTTAACCAACTCGACGCTGGGTAATCCGGCATTGACCGGGGACACTGCCAATCTTCAGTTTGATCAGGAAACGGTCGATGCTTTCGAAATTGGTGCGAAATATTCCAGTCGGGAATTTTCGTTGAGCGTTGCCGCTTTCCGTCAGCAGTTTGACAATTTCCAGCTCAATACATTCAATGGCTCGGTGTTCCTTGTCCAGAATATCAACGCCTGCAGCACGGATCTCAATGGAGCCGACACCGATGCAGACGGCACGACGGGTAGCTGCGACGCGGATGATGTCAAATATGGCGTTGTCGCGCAGGGCGTCGAACTGGAAGCATCGATCAATCCGGTTCGGCACGTCAATGTGACCATGGGCCTGACCTATACGGATACCAGTTACGAGAATGATCTGGTTGGCCGTGACGACGGTAGCGCGCTTGATCCGGCTTTGCGCCTGCTTCCCGGTGACAACCTCTCCAATGCTCCGGAACTCACCGCTACGGCATCTCTGTCCTACACCCCGCCGATCGGCAATAGCGGACTGACTGGCCTCTTCTACGTCAACGTCAGAACGACCAGTGATTATAATACAGGATCGGATTTGCTTTATGGCAAAGAGCAGGACGGCTTCACGCTGGTGAATGCCCGTATCGGTATCCGTGGACCAGATGATAAATGGGCCATCGAAGGTTGGGCGCAGAATCTGTTCAACGTCGACTATTCACAGGTAGCGTTCAACACCCCGTTCGTTGCATCGCAACAAACCTATTCGGCATTCCTTGCGGAGCCTAGAACTTACGGCATTACCTTGCGCGGTCAGTTCTAAGTCACGCATCAAAGGCTGTAAAAAAAGGCGTGCGGTTCGAATATATGAACCGCACGCCTCTTTTTTGACGTACCGTTGCCGTCGATCTTGCCCCCGGTCACATCAGGGGGATGCCCCGGGGACGTACGACTGACAGGGGGGCTTATACTTTGGCGGTCCGCTGAAGATCGCGCACGCTGCTTGACGAATCCGCGCAGAATCCCTAAATTTGCACCATGGCTATATTACCGATCCTCGAGGTGCCTGATCCGCGCCTGAAAACTGTGTCTGAACCTGTGACCGTGTTTGACGACGAACTCAAAACGCTGGTCAAGGACATGTTCGACACCATGTATGACGCACCGGGCATCGGTCTGGCCGCGATCCAGGTCGGCGTGCCCAAGCGGGTGCTGGTGATTGATCTGCAGGAACCGGCGCCGCACGAGCATGACCATGGCGAGCATTGCGACCATGACCATGGCGTGATCAACGATCCGCGCGTGTTCATCAATCCGGAAATTCTCGATCCGTCAGAGGATCTCAATGTCTATCAGGAGGGCTGCCTTTCGGTGCCCGACCAATATGCCGATGTCGAACGGCCTGCGACCATCACCGCGCGCTGGCAGGATGTCGAGGGCAAGCAATATGAAGAGCAGATCGAGGGCATGCTCGCGACCTGTCTGCAACACGAGATGGACCATCTCGAGGGCATATTGTTCATCGACCATCTCTCGCGGTTGAAACGGCAGATGGTGCTGAAGAAGCTCGCCAAGCTGCGCAAGGAACATGGCATCGCGGCCTGATGGCCGGTTTATTCCATAGCCTGTAAGAGCCCGTTCGCACTGAGCCTGTCGAAGTGCACCTCTCGGCTTGAACGGTCCTTCGACAGGCTCAGGACGAACGGCATTTATTAATTGCACCGCTCTGAATTGTCTTTCCCGGATTGACGAGTATTGCCTATTCTTCAAAACGATCCTAAGTTCCCTTTTCGTTCTTATCGGAAAGGGAGTCAATTTGGATCCTGTCATCGTCATTTTCGCCATCGTCCTCGCTCTTCTGGGCGGTCTGGCGCTGGGCTGGTTTATTGGCAGCAAGCCGGCCAAGGATGCCGCGCAGGCAACGAAGGAGGCGATACAGTCGGCCAAGGACGCGGCGCAGGCCACCGATGCCTTGCGGATCACGCTCGACGGCGTCCGCGACGAGCGCGATGCGGCGAGAACCGAACTGGCTGCCTTGCAAGCCGATGCGCGCAATCATGAAAAGCAGATGCAGCAGCTCATCGAGGCGAAAGAGGCACTGTCGGCGCAATTTTCCGAAATCGGTTCGAAAATGCTGGAGACTGCCCAGCGGCAGTTTCTGGAACGGGCCGACCAGCGCTTTGACCAGGCCAGTGAAAAGGGTGGCGAAAAGATCGCCAAATTGCTGCAGCCGGTGCACGAGCGTCTGGCGACCTACGAAGCCTCGATCACCAAGATCGAGAAAGAGCGGACCGAATCCTATGCCGGCATTACGGCAACCATCGAGCAGGTCCGGCTGGGGCAGGACAGGGTGCAGCAGGAAGCCGCCCGCCTCGTCAACAGTCTCCGCAACGCGCCGAAATCGCGCGGCCGCTGGGGCGAGCAGCAGCTCAAGAATGTGCTCGAGACCTGCGGATTGTCGGAGCATACAGACTTCGTTACCGAGCAGAGCATCGACACCGACGAGGGGCGCCTGCGCCCCGATGCGGTGATCAATGTGCCCGGCGGGCGCAAGCTGGTGATTGATGCCAAGGTGTCGCTCAACGACTATCAGGACGCGTTCGAAGCGGATGATGAGGCTGCGCGCAGCTTTGCCATGGCGCGTCACTGTAACAGCATGAAAGCGCATATCGATGGACTGTCGAAGAAAGCCTATTGGGACCAGTTCGAGGACGCGCCGGACTATGTGATCATGTTCGTGCCTGGCGAGCATTTTCTGGCCGCCGCCCTCGAACATGAACCCACATTATGGGACCATGCCTTCGACAAGAAGGTCCTGCTGGCGACGCCGACCAATCTGGTTGCCATCGCGCGGACCGTGGCCGGTGTCTGGCGTCAGGAAAAAATGGCCGCCGAGGCCAAGCAGATCGGCCAGTTGGGCAAGGAAATGTATGACCGGCTTGCGGTTGCCGGAGAGCATCTGAAACGCATGGGCTCGGGCCTTGGCAGCGCGGTCGGCAATTATAACAAATTTGTTGGCAGCTTCGAGCGCAACGTCATGGCGACCGGACGCAAATTTGCAGAGCTGCAAATCGAGACCGGCAAGAAGGATCTCGAGCCGGTGCCGGAAATCGAGGCGCTGCCCCGCTATAGTGACTCGGTCGCCGAAAAACTGATCGAGGACGATCGGGAAATCAGCGACCGGGCTGCAGAATAGCTTTTAGGCCGGACCGGGGAGGCTTTCGGTGAAGCTTCCGCCGCAGCCGTTGAGCACACCGCTGTCGCTCGCCTCGACCTTGACCGTATCGGCATAGGTGCGATCGCTCATGCCGTCATTACATTCCACGCCGCTGGTGATGTAGAGATTGATATTGTCGGTGTCGGAAAAGCCTCTCAGCTCCCAGCCGCTGTCGGTTTTCTTGGTCCGGTCGATCGGCAGCGTGAAATCCTTGCCGTTCTGGGACGTGAACGCGATAGTCTCGTCCTTGATGTCGACAGTCCAGCCCGGTTCGGTGCCGATGGCGCTATAGTCGCCCAGTTTTTCCTCGACCACCGGAGCTTCTTCGGCCGGTGCGTCGCAGGCCGCAAGCGCCAGCATTGCCAGCGATGGCAAAATCAGTGTTTTTTCATATTTTTCCCCTCCGCCAGCAAGCTAACATAGAGATGGCGGGACGCCAAATTATCTTTGGCGGGTCTGGTTCAGCACCTCATAGGCCATGACCGAGGCAGCGACGGCGGCGTTGAGACTGTCGGCCTTGCCCATCATCGGCATTTTGACCAAAGTATCGCAGGCGGCTTCATAGTCTTCCGGCAGGCCCTGCGCCTCGTTGCCGATCAGCAGGAAGGTGGGCGAGCGATATTCCACCGACTGGTAATCCTTGTCGGTGTTGAGACTGGTGCCGACCAGTTCGCCGGGGCCTTCGCGCAGCCAGGCCAGAAAATCCGGCCAGCGGGCCTGCACAATCTGCTGGGTAAAGACAGCACCCATGCTCGCGCGCACCGCCTCGACCGAAAAGGGATCGACGCAATCATCGATCAGGATCAGACCGCCGGCGCCCACCGCATCGCCGGTGCGCAATATCGTGCCAAGATTGCCGGGGTCGCGCAGTGCCTGGGCGACCAGCCAGATATTGGAAGTGGATCGATCCAGTTCGGACAGCGGGACCGGATGATCGGGATAGATGCCGATAATCGATTGCGGGTTGGACTTGCCGGAAAGCTTGGCGATGATCGTCTCGCTGGTCTCGATGACATCGCCGCCCGCGGCCACTGTCGCCGCTTCGATCTTTTGCGCCAGTGGATGCAGTTCCGTGTCCTCGACGACCACCAATATTTTCGGTGTTCTTCCGCTTTCCAGCGCCTCTGTCAGGATCCGGAGACCTTCGGCGAGGAACAATCCCTCGCGCTTGCGATGCTTTTTCTCGCGCAGGCTTCTCAGCCTCTTGATCGTCGGATTGGAAAAACCGCTAATCTGGTGACGCATGGTGTCAGTCTTCACCAAAGCCGTCGAAAATCAGCCCGGTCAGTTTTTCCAGCGCGCTTTCCGCCTGATCACCGGACACGATGATTTCGACGCTGTCGCCCTTGGCCGCGCCCAGCATCATCAGGCCCATGATGGACGTGCCGGTCACTTCCGTTCCGTCCTTCGCCACCTTCACGTCAATGCCCTCGGGCAATTTGCTGACATAGGTTACGAACTTGGCGCTGGCTCTTGCGTGCAATCCGCGGCTGTTTGTGATCTCAACGGTTTTCCGGAACTCGCTCACGCATCGCTCCCCAGAATCTCCGAGGCGACGCTGATATATTTTCTGCCCGCTTCCTTGGCAGCGGCAATGGCCGAGCCGATATCCATGCACTTGCGCGCGCCGTCGAGGCGGATGAGCATCGGCAGGTTGACCCCCGCGATGACCTCGACCTTGCCTTTTTCCATCAGCGAAATGGCCAGGTTGGAAGGTGTCCCGCCGAACAGGTCGGTCAGGATGATGACTCCCTCGCCGGAATCCACCTTGGCTATGCAATCGGCAATTTCCTTGCGGCGTTCTTCCATATCGTCACGCGCACCGATGCCGATAGCGGCAATCGCCTTTTGCGCGCCGACCACATGTTCCATGGCAATGACAAACTCGGTTGCGAGATGCCCGTGTGTGACGAGGACCAATCCAATCACCTGATTAAATTCCCCTGTTTCCGTTTGATTTCTGCATTGATTCGAGCGCTTCTATTGGCCTTGATGCCAAATTGCGATGCAGGACATTGGGCGAAAAGCCGCCGGCACGCAAGTCTTTGCTCAGACGCTCGGCAACATGTACCGATCTGTGCCGCCCGCCGGTACAGCCGATGCCGATGTTGACATAGGCCTTGCCGGCTTCCTGATAACGCGGCAGCAGGAATTTGAGCAGGTCGAGTATCTTGTCGATTGCCTCGGGATAGGCCGGGTCCTGCGCAATATATTCGCCGACATCCGCGTCCAGCCCTGTTTTCAGCTTGAGTTCCGGATCCCAGAAGGGATTGGCCAGAAAACGGACGTCGAACAACAGATCGATATTGTTGGGGATGCCGCGGGAAAAGCCGAAGCTGGTGAGGGTGATGGTGGTGACTGCATCCTTGTCGAGCGTGAACTGCTGCCGGATTTCCCGTTGCAGATCGTTGGCGGTCAGGTCGGTGGTGTCGATCACATGATCCGCCCAGCGGCGGAACGGCGCGAGCATGGTCCGCTCGAGCGCTATCCCCTGTTTCGCCGGACGGTCCAGCGCCAGCGGGTGACGGCGTCTTGTTTCGCTATAGCGCCGCTCCAGCTCGCCACCCGCACAGTCGAGATATAATGTGCTGATCTGGTAATCCTGTTTTTCTGCAGACGCTTGACGCTCTTCACCAGTTTGTCCGGTTCAAATCCCCTGGTCCGGCTGTCGAATCCGATCGCCAGTGGCGGATCGCTGTCGCCGCGGGAACTGGATGGCGGGGTTTTCAGCAGGCGCTCGACCAGACGGAACGGAAAATTGTCGATCGTTTCCCAGCCGATATCTTCCAGCGTCTTCAAGGCGGTCGTTTTGCCTGCGCCGGAGAGACCGGTGACCAGCAGAACCGGTTTGGCAAGTTTTTCGCTCATGATATTATTGCGCCCTGCATTATGCGTTGCATGGCCAGTTCGGCCTTTATCGCTGCGCTCGTCTCCATAGCATCCAATGTACAGGATGGGATTTCCATGCCCAGTAAAATCATGAGCTGCCGGTCCATCGGATAGCGGTCGACTTGGTCTTTCAGGTCGATCACCAGTTTCAGTTCGACCCCGGAAACATGCTCACATTGCAATATGCCAAGCGAACGCACTTCCAGCTTGCCAGCCAGACTGGCTGGCGGACTGAGCAACAATGCCTGGTCGGCGCGCCTTATGGCAACCTGGTCGTCGCTGACCAGGACGGCGCCCCGGTCGATCAGACGCAAAGCCAGATCGGATTTGCCCGAACCGGAGTTTCCGCGAATCAGCAGGCCTACACCGGCTATCGCCACGGCGGTCGCGTGCAGGATCGTCGCCTCTCCGCTGTCGTCGCTATCGCTCATGCCGCAGACTTCGGCAGGCGAATTTCGAAACAGGCACCGGATTGGCCGCCGGGCCGGTCGAGAATCCGGATCGTGCCCTGATGACCCTCGATGATCGTCTTGGCGATTGCCAGTCCGAGTCCGCTATGTTTGCCAAAGGCTTCGCTGTCGGGCCGGTCGGAATGGAAGCGCTGGAAAACCTGTTCGCGCTGTTCGGGATCCACGCCGGGACCTTGGTCGGCGACATGGATGACAATCTCCTCGCCATCGGGCGTTGCCAAAATTTCCACCAGCCCGCCATCGGGCGAGAAAGACACCGCATTGTCGAGCAGGTTGCTGAACACGCGTTCGAGGCGGCCGCCGTCGCCCATCACCCTGGCGACATCCTTGGCGGGACGGGCAAAGGCGATGTGCACGCCGAGATTGGACGCCCGCTGTTCCCGAGCGGCGAGCAACTGTTCGAGCATCTTGCCGATATCGATCGGTTCGAACTTGGCTCGCGCCAGTTCGGCATCGACCCGCGAAGCGTCGGAAATATCGTTGATCAGCCGGTCGATTCGCTGGACATCATCATTGGCCACGTCGAGAAGCTGCTTTTGCAGGGCCGGATCCTCGACCCGTTCCAGCCCTTCCAGCGCTGATCGCAACGAGGCGAGGGGGTTCTTGATCTCGTGGCTGACATCGGCGGCGAAGGCCTCCGTCGCGTTGATGCGATACCGCAGCGCGCTGCTCATGTCCGACAGAGCGCGGCTCAACTGGCCGATTTCATCGCGCCGGTCCGGCATGCGCGGAATGGCGATTTCATCGGATCGTCCCATCCGCACGCGCAGGGCTGCATGGGCGAGCTTTCTGATCGGTTGCACAATCGTCCGGGCGAGAAAGAGCGAAAGCAATATCGAAACGGTGGCGGCCACCAGTATCACCAGCAACACGCTCGACCGCTCGGCTCTGACGATCCGGGTTATGTCGCGGGCATTGGCCGTCAGCAGGATGGTGCCGGTACCGTCGGGCAGGGATTTTCCCGCTGCGATAACCGGCGTGCGGTCGGGCGCCAGGCGGACGGAGCTGACGGCTTCCGTCTCCCCCTTTGACGCAACAAGTTCGAGCCAGGCGCGGCGAGGTCCTCGTCCGGCTCCGTGAATTTCGGGATTGGCGCGCTGAACACCAGGCTTTCGATCGTGCGGTCCAGCAGGCGGGCCAGATCCTTGCGGAACGGCTCCTTTTCCGGATCGACAAATTCATAGCTGGGCTTTGCCAGCGCGAAGCTGTCGATGACCTTCGCGCCATCCGGCCCGTAGAGCCGCAAGCGGGCGCGCAAATGGCTGGAGAATTGGCGGATGAGCGCATTCTTATATTCCGCGTCAACGGCCGACAGGGCATCGGCGACAATCGTCAGCTGCATTCTGGCCTGCACCAGTCGCTCCTCGGTCAGCCGGTCGCGATAATTGTTGAGATAGAACAGCCCGCCAGCGAGCAGGGCGATCGCCAGAACATTGACCGCCAGAATACGGGTCGTGAGCGACAGCCTGGCAGACCAGCGCAGCGACAGCGCGCGATCACACTCTTGTCCGTCTTTATTCGGTGTAGCGATAACCGGCTCCATATAGAGTATCTATTGCATCAAATTCGGCATCGACTTCGCGAAACTTCCGGCGCAATCGCTTGATGTGGCTGTCGATCGTCCGGTCGTCGACATAGACATCGTCCTGATAGGCGGCGTCCATCAGCTGGTTGCGGCTTTTGACCACACCGGGCCGGTGGGCCAGCGTCTCGAGTATCATGAATTCCGTGACCGTCAGGGTCACATTTTGGTCCTTCCAGCGGACCAGATGGCGCGCCGGGTCCATTTCGAGATTTCCGCGCACGAGCGGCTCGGCGGCTTCGTCATCCTGGCCCTCGTCAACCGATTTCAGAAATTCCGTCCGCCGCAATATCGACCGGACGCGAGCGATCAGCAACCTCTGGGAGAACGGCTTCTTGATATAGTCATCCGCTCCCATGGCCAGGCCCAATGCCTCATCCAGCTCCTCATCCTTCGAGGTGAGGAAAATGACCGGCACATTGGACTTTTCCCGAACCCGCCTGAGCAGTTCCAGACCGTCCATTTTCGGCATTTTTATATCGAATACCGCGAGATCCGGCGGATTTTCCAGAATGGCGTGCAGTGCCGCCTCGCTGTCGGAATATACACGGGTGATAAAACCTTCCGCCTGCAAGGCGATCGACACGGACGTCAATATATTGCGGTCGTCGTCGACAAGAGCAATATTGGCTGCCATTATTTCGCGTTCCTTTGCCACTTGCGCTGGAAGTGACCTAGTAGATGGGATAATATGTTACAAGATAGCTTGTCGGTAGCGATATTGACACATCAGTCGTGATCTGGCCGGAATATCTCTATTTTTGTCAGGTCGCGGGAAGAAATTTGACCGACTCGGCAGGGTCCAGTAAGCGCCATTTCAAATTCGCCGGGTCGGCGTCACCTCAACCCGTTTCAAGCCATAGGGGATAATCAGTGCCAAAAGTTTCGTCTGTAACGTTAAATGATCAAGGTTTCACCAATTCAGGCGAACAGCACTGGAATCTCGGAGCACCCGCTCTGGTAGAAGCCGCCGTTTCCCGCGGAGAAGGCCATCTGGCCAAGGACGGACCGCTGGTCGTCGAAACCGGCAAGCACACCGGACGTTCTGCCAATGACAAGTTCATCGTCCGCGATGGCGAGACCGAGGATAGCGTCTGGTGGGGCAAGACCAACGTCGGCATGACGCCGGACCATTTTGCCGCGTTGAAAGAAGATTTCCTCGCTGCCCTGGCCGAGAAAGACACTTTGTTCGTGCAGGATCTTTTCGGCGGTTCGCAGCCGGAGCACCGGGTCAATGTCCGGATCATCAACGAACTGGCGTGGCACAATCTGTTCATCCGCACGATGCTGGTGCGGCCGAAAGCTGACGAACTGGCGGCTTTCGTTCCGGAATATACGATCATCGATCTGCCGAGCTTCAAGGCTGACCCAGCCCGCCACGGCACGCGCAGCGAGACGGTCATTGCGGTCAATCTCACCGAGAAGCTGATCCTGATCGGTGGCACCGCTTATGCCGGCGAAATGAAAAAGTCGGTTTTCGGCCTGCTCAACTATCTGCTGCCACTCGATTCGGTCATGCCGATGCATTGCTCTGCCAATATCGGTCCGGAAGGCGATACCGCGATTTCTTCGGCCTCTCGGGCACCGGCAAGACAACGCTTTCGGCTGATGCCAGCCGTGTGCTGATCGGTGATGACGAGCATGGCTGGTCCGATACCGCGGTCTTCAATTTCGAAGGCGGCTGCTACGCCAAGATGATCCGTCTCTCCGAAGAAGCGGAGCCTGAAATTTACGCGACCACCCGCCGTTTTGGTACCGTGCTCGAAAATGTCGTGATGGATCCGGAGACCCGGGAACTTGATCTCGATGACAACAGCAAGGCAGAAAACACCCGCGGTGCCTATCCGATCGAATTCATTCCGAATGCTTCGGAAGAAAATATGGGTCCGGTGCCCAAGAATATCATCATGCTGACCGCGGATGCGTTCGGTGTATTGCCTCCTATCTCCCGTCTGACACCCGAGCAGGCCATGTATCATTTCCTGTCCGGCTATACCGCCAAGGTCGCCGGCACGGAAATCGGTGTGACCGAGCCGGAAGCGACCTTCTCGACCTGCTTCGGTGCGCCGTTCATGCCGCGCCATCCGTCGGTTTACGGCAATCTGCTGAAGGAACGCATTGCCAAGGGCGGCGTGCGTTGCTGGCTGGTCAACACCGGCTGGACCGGTGGCAAATATGGCGAAGGCAGCCGGATGCCGATCAAGGCAACCCGCGCCTTGCTCAACGCCGCTCTCGACGGCAGCCTGAACGACGGCGAATTCCGCATCGACGAGAATTTCGGCTTCGAAGTGCCGGTCGCCGTATCCGGCGTCGACAGCGCGATCCTCGATCCGCGTTCGACCTGGTCGGACCCCAGCGCCTATGACGAAACCGCGCAAAAGCTGGTCAGATTGTTCATCAACAATTTCGAGCAATTTGCCGAACATGTCGACCAGAATGTCCGCGAAGCCGCACCGACGGCAGCCTAATAATCAGGCCTTTTCCGGCCGCGTCGTATCTGACGGGATATTTTTGCTCGTTGGATCGATGCGGCCCAAGCCTTCGCAGGGGGTGAGGGGCTTTCTCTCGCCCTAAAACATGGCCCGTATTACCGGGCCGTTGCCCTGCAGATTGCGACAACGGCGACGGTGCGCGCTAGCCGCTGACCCCAATCACCCTGTCGTCCCTATGCGACCGCCGTCCGGAAATTGGCAGGTGAGGGCCCGCCAGCCAGATACTGGTCCACGCTGTTACAAAATCCGTGAAATCGCTGATCCTGCCGGATGGCTGCCAGGCCACCGCGCTTGCGGTCACGCTTTCGCCAATCCACTTGCCCAGCAGCAGCAAGCGTTTGTTGACCGTCGGCAGATGACTTGCGCTGGCCAGATTGTCACCCGGCGCGATACCGATGGCCGATAGTCCGGAGGCGTGCAGGTTGCGACGCGGAGGCCGGTATTTCCCGGTCGCGAGACAATGGGACATTTCCGCTGCTGTCAGGCGAGAGACGAGGAAGGTCATGGCGTCGAAAATGACCTCGACCATCTCCAGATCTTTGAACTTGGCGCGATTGACGATAATATTTTCCGCTGCCGTCTCGCACCATGGCAAATATGCCAGATCCGGATCGTTCGCCATCGGGCCGATGATCAGCAGAGGAGGTTCGGGGATCACGCTGCCGGTTCCGCTTTTCCTGTCGTTTGTTCCTTGTCTGTTCTATATGATCCCGGCGCTTTTGGCAATCCCGTACCGGGAGCGGTCGCATGAGGCGGCCATCGCTGCGGGAAATTGGTGAAAGAATCCATTGTCAGTCCGCCGCGGCAGCGGTAATCGGTCCGGCATGTCCGACCTGATCCTATCGATACTCATGCTGGCCGGGGCCGCACTTCTGGCTGGCGGAATCTATATATTGCGCAAGGGTAGCAACCGGAAACAGGGCCTGCTGATGCTGGTGGCAGCCGCCGTCATGTTCGCCAATGTCGGAATCTGGATGATTCCAGCACCGGAGAGCAATCAGCCTGTATCGCCGGATTCCGGCGACTAGACCTGCGATTTATTTGATCGGCGAATCCGGTGCGAGCCGCATGTCGAGATAATTGTCGATCGATCCCATCAGCAGGTCCATTTCATTTTCATAAAATGGTTGGCGCGGGGAATCTCGTCATGATGGATGGTGATATGTTTCTGCGTCCGCAGCTTGTCGACCAGCTTCTGGACCGCGCTCGGCGTCACGACTTCGTCGTTCACGCCCTGGACAATGATGCCCGATGACGGGCAGGGTGCCAGGAAGTTGAAATCATACATGTTCGCTGGCGGAGACACGGAAATGAAACCGCGGATTTCCGGACGGCGCATCAGGAGCTGCATGCCGATCCAGGCGCCGAAGCTGTAGCCGGCAATCCAGGTGGTCTGCGCTTCGGGGTGGAAGCTCTGGACCCAGTCCAGCGCCGCTGCCGCGTCGGACAATTCGCCGATGCCGTTGTCGAACGTACCCTGAGACCGGCCGACGCCACGGAAATTGAACCGCAGCGTTGCAAAGCCGCGCTTGACGAATGTCTTGTACATCGCCTGGGTGATCCGGTCGTTCATCGTTCCGCCCGCTTGCGGGTGGGGATGCAAAATCATCGCAACCGGTGCACGGTCACGGGGTCCTGGGCTGAAGCGGCCTTCAAGGCGGCCTTCGGGTCCGGTAAAAATTACGTCAGGCATGGATTTTCAATTCTTCGATCTAGATTGTCGTTTCCAGAGCGCGACAAGTCAGAATAGCTTTTGCGCTGGATGCAGCGTCTATATAGGGAGAGTGAACAAATCCGCAACTCAATCCCGCAAGCCAGAGAGTTTTTGCCCATATCGTGACCGAGACAAAACGCATCTATCTCGACCATGCCGCCACCGCGCCGATGCTCGATGTGGCCAGAAAAGCCTGCATGGAGGGTTTCGATCATTGGGCCAATCCGTCGTCGCCCCATGCCGACGGGCGCGCGGCGCAGGCGATGCTGGAGAACGCGCGCAAGCGTTTCAAGACCGCTTTGGCTTGGGATGGCGATGTCATCTTTACCAGCGGCGCCAGCGAAGCGGTGCAGATCGCGCTGACCAAGTCCAAGCCTGCTGCTCAATATATTTCACCGGTCGAGCATGATGTGGTGCTGCGATTCGCGCGCAATGCGAAGCCGATTCCGGTTGACAGCAACGGGCTGGTCGTTCCGATGAATCTCAACCATCAGCTCAAGGCAGCCGAAGAACCGGCGCTGGTGGCGATCCAGTCGGTCAACAATGAAACCGGCGTGATCCAGGATCTCGGTGCGCTGGCGAAGGTGGTGCGCGACCGCGGGTGCTATCTTCTCGCCGACTGTTCGCAATCGATCGGGAAAATGCCGCTGCCGGAGGCCGATATGATCATCGTCGCAGGTCATAAATTCGGCGGACCGCCGGGCGTCGGCGCCTGCTGGTGAAGGACCTCCGACTGCTTGAGGCTGATGGCGGACAAGAGCAGGGCTATCGCTCGGGAACACAGAATTTGCCTTATATTCTGGGCATGACCGCGGCTCTGGAAGCGCCGGCCAACTGGGCCGGGCGCGCCTCGGAATTGCGCCAGCACCTCGACGATGCAATCAAGAAGGAAGGTGGCGCGGTGATCGCCGACAAGGCACCGCGTATCGCCACCATCGCCAGCTACCACATGCCCGGCGTGGCCGCCAATACGCAGCTGATCAAGTTCGACATGGCAGGATTCTCGGTCTCCGCCGGCAGCGCCTGTTCGTCGGGCACGCTCAAAACCAGCCATGTGCTCGAAGCCATGGGCACCGACCCGCAGATGGCGCGCGAGGTGATCCGGGTCAGTATCGGTCGGGACACCAGCCGGGCGCATATCTACGCCTTCATCGACAAGTGGAAGTCGATCTTTGCAGAATCCCGGCGGAGCTAAACCCGGCCGATGAACCCCATCTATCTCGACAATCAGGCGACCACGCCGCTCGCACCCGAGGTTTTCGACGCGATGCTGCCCTGGCTGAAAGACAATTTCGGCAACCCGCACAGTCCCCATATCATGGGTCGCAAGGCAGCAGCGGCGGTCGAGCTTGCCCGCGATCAGATTGCCGCCTTATGTCCCTCCGGCGGGCGGGTGATATTCACCGGCAGCGCGACCGAGGCGATCAATCTGGCGATGGGAGCGGTCCGGATGCAGGACGGGCGCGCCAAAATCGCGGTTGTCGACACCGAGCATGCCGCCGTACGCGACACCGCGCTCTGGTATGGCACGCAGGGCTTCGAGACGAATCTGCTGCCTGTCGATACCCAGGGGCTGTTACGCTTGGAAGAATTGGAAGCATGTTTGGGGCCGCAGACGGCGCTGGTGGGCGCGATGCTGGTCAACAACGAGATTGGCGTGATCCAGCCGGTCGAGCAGATTGCAGCAATGGCACACCGGGCCGGGGCGCTGATGCTCTGCGATGCGGTGCAGGGCTTTGGCCGGATCGATATACCGCAGCAGGCCGATATGATCGCGCTGTCGGGACACAAGATTTATGGCCCGAAAGGCATTGGCGCGCTCTGGGTGCGCGAAGGTATCGATATACCCGCGCTGATCCACGGTGGTGGGCAGGAGCAGGGTGTGCGGTCGGGCACGCTGTCTCCCGCTCTCTGCGCCGGGCTGGGCGCTGCGGCGAAATTATGCGCCGAGCGCCGGGAACAGGATAGGGAGCATATAGTCGGCCTTGCCGAAAGAGCGCGCAGCCTGTTCGGCGACTGGACCGTGAACGGTTCGCTCGACCGGCGCTATGCCGGCAATCTCAATATCCGTCGCGAGGGCCTGGATGTCGCCCGGCTGATGTCCGATGTGCGCGGCGTGGCCTTTTCCGCCGGCTCGGCCTGTGCCAGTGGATCGGGGCGACCCAGCCATGTGCTGGCGGCGCTGGGACTGGCACCGGGACAGATTAAATCATCGATTCGTCTGGGATTCGGGCGCTATAACAGCATGGAAGATATCGAGCGGGCCGCCGGTCTGATCAATCAAGCAGCGGAGAATCAGCTATCATGAGCAAGATCACGGTCCATTTCGTCAGCTCCGACGAAGAAACGACGCTTTCGGTCGAAGCCGCTGACGGCGACAATCTGCTTACCGTTGCGCAAATCCATGACCAGCCGCTCGAGGGAACTTGCGAAGGGCAAATGGCCTGCTCGACCTGCCATGTCATCGTCAGGGCAGCCGATTTTGACAGATTGCCCCCGGCGTCGGAAATGGAAGAGGATATGCTCGATCTGGCCGCGGGTGCGCGCCGGACCAGCCGCTTGGCCTGCCAGATCACCCTGACCCCCGAGCTTGATGGCCTGACCGTACAGATGCCCGGTGAAAGCCATAATATGCAGATCATCTAACGGCTTGCAATTTTACCCGAGTCCCACCATATGCGCAGCGGGAGTCGGGTGGACGCAGTCGTCGCCAACCCGGTCAGGTCCGGAAGGAAGCAGCCGCAACGATTTTTCTGCGGGTCGCCCGGCTCCTACTTTGCAACGGCGCCATGTCTGGGCGGCAGTTCCAACCTTCAAACAGCCCTGAAACCAAAGGCTCAGCCGGTTTTCCGCCTGTTTTCGGGCAGAGTCGAAATTCACCGCGAATAGCCTTCGACAAGCCGGGGCCTCTCGCCTAAACTGTTCCTTCATGTCCGATTCACAAGATATATTTGCGGCTGGCGGTGTCGATGCGCCGGAGCAGCCAGCCCCCGGCGCGGCGCAGCCCTATCGGGTGCTGGCGCGCAAATATCGGCCTTCGAAATTTTCCGAACTGATCGGCCAGGATGCGATGGTGCAGACGCTGGGCAACGCGATCAAGCGCGACCGGTTGGCCCATGCTTTCCTGATGACCGGTGTGCGCGGCGTCGGCAAGACATCGACCGCGCGGCTGATTGCCAAAGCGCTGAACTGCATCGGCGAAGACGGGCAGGGTGGCCCGACGATCGATCCATGCGGCAAATGCGAACCGTGCCGCAGCATTGCCGAGGGCAGCTTTATCGACGTCATCGAGATGGATGCCGCAAGCCATACCGGCGTTGACGATGTTCGCGAGATTATCGAGGCGGTGCGCTATTCCTCGGTCTCCGCGCGCTACAAGATCTACATCATCGACGAAGTGCACATGCTGTCGAAAAACGCCTTCAATGCGCTGTTGAAGACGCTGGAAGAACCGCCGCCGCATGTGAAGTTCATTTTTGCGACCACCGAGGTCAACAAGGTTCCGATCACGGTTCTCTCCCGCTGCCAGCGCTTCGACCTGAAGCGGATCAGCCCGGATCAACTTTCTGCGCATTTCGGCATGATAGTCGGCAAGGAAGGCGTGACTGCAGAGCAGGAAGCGCTCGATCTGATCGCCCAGGCGGCCGAGGGTTCGGTTCGCGACGGCCTGTCGATCCTCGATCAGGCAATTGCCCATGCCGATATGGACGGCGATGGCGAGGTCAAGGCTGTCCAGATTCGCGATATGCTGGGGTTGTCAGATCGGGGCGCCGTTCGGCGGCTGTTTGCCAGATTGCTTGAAGGCGATTCCGCAGCCTTGCTCGATGCAATTGCCGAACAGTATAAAATCGGTGTCGAGCCCTTGTCGCTGATGAACGGGCTGCTGTCGCTGTCGCATCAGGTGACCCTCTTCAAGGTCGGCCGAGCCAGTGATCCGACCTTGTCGGAAGAGGCAAGGCAACAATTTTCCGACTGGTCGGAACAGCTTTCCTATCCGGTCCTGCACCGGCTCTGGCAGTTGCTGCTCAAGGGCTATCAGGAAGTCCAGCAGGCGCATCTGCCGCGCGAAGCCTGCGAAATGGCTTTGCTCCGCGTGCTTTGCGCCGCCGACATGCCCGATCCGGGAAAGCTCGCGAAAATGCTTGAACAGGCGCTCCGGCGGCTCCGGCTTCACCGCCAGAGCAACAGTCGGCACCGCCGGTTGCCGAACCGGTCGCGCAGGCCGCCGCTGCGCCGGTCCCGTCGCCGACGCCCCAGGCCAGCGCGCTGCCGACCGAATTTGCCGATGTCATCAACGCGGTCGGCCGGGTTTCTGCCGTTCTGGAAAGCATATTGATCGCCGACATGCGGCTGATCTCGCTCGACCCGCCGAATATCGTCTATCAGCCGGCGCGTCCTATTGCCGATGCCGATATCCGGAAAATTGCCGACGCGCTGAAGGAGCAAACCGGCCGGGAGTGGACCATCGTCGAAGGGCAGGGTGAGGCGCAGCCCAGTCTGGTTGAACAGGAGCAGCAGATCAGGGATGCCGAACGCCAGGCGATCCTCGACGCCCCGATGGTGAAGGCCGCTTTTGAAGCCTTCCCCGACGCCATATTGCTGGAGGACGAAGATCCTCGCCCACAAGAATCAAGGAGCGCATAGCTATGAAATCGATGGAAGAAATGATGAAAGCGGCGCAGGAAGCCGCGCAGCAGGTCCAGACCCAGATGGAGGAAGCCCAGAAGAAACTGGATAGCCTCGAAGTGGAAGGCCAGGCTGGTGGCGGACTGGTCAAGGTCAAGGCAACCGCAAAGGGCCGGGTTCTCGCCGTGACGATCGACGAAAGCCTGATGAAGGCCGATGAAAAGCAGATGCTGGAAGATCTCGTCGCCGCCGCGTTCAACGATGCCCGCAACCGCGCCGATACGGTCAGCAGCGAGGAAATGGGCAAGATGACCAGCGGTATGCAGTTACCCCCGGGCTTCAAACTGCCCTTTTAGGCCGTCCTGCCGATCGGACGCATCCCGCTTGAAGTGTCTCCAACAGGCACCATATAGTGGTCATAGGCGCTGTTGCAGCGCACCAAGTTGGAGTAAAAATGTCCGTGACCGAAGCCAATCCTGCCCCTGAATCGAAATCGCTGCCCCTGTTGCCGTTGCGCGACATCGTGGTCTTCCCGAATATGATCGTGCCGCTGTTTGTCGGTCGCGACAAATCGGTGGTCGCGCTGGAAAAGGCGATGGATGCGGACAAGGAAATCTTCCTCGTCGCACAGCTCGACCCGGCGGAAGACGATCCCGTTCGCGACCAGCTCTATGATCTCGGCGTGGTTGCGACCGTATTGCAATTGCTGAAACTGCCCGACGGCACCGTACGGGTGCTGGTCGAAGGCAAGCAGCGCGCCAGACATATTTCCCTGGAGGAAAAAGCGGACGGCTATGTGCTGGCCGAGATTGACCTGCTCGAAGAGCAGGCGGCGGAAGGCGCGAAGCTTCGGCCCTGATGCGGTCCGTGGTCGACCAGTTTGAAAATTATTCCAAGCTCAACAAGAAAATGCCGGCGGAAACCGTCGTGCAGCTGGGCGAAATCGACGATGCCGCGCGTCTGGCCGATGCAGTGGCCGCCAATATCAACGTCAAGGTCTCGGACAAGCAGAGCCTGTTGATGGAGAGCGATCCCGTCAAGCGTCTCGAAATGGTCTTTGCCTTCATGGAAGGTGAACTCGGCGTGTTGCAGGTCGAGAAGAAAATCCGTGGCCGGGTCAAGCGCCAGATGGAGAAGACCCAGCGCGAATATTATCTCAACGAGCAGATGAAGGCGATCCAGAAGGAACTGGGCGACGGCGAAGACGGCGAAGGCGACGAACTGGCCGAGCTGGGCAAGAAGATCAAGGATCTGAAGCTCTCCAAGGAAGCGAAAGCCAAGGCGACCACCGAACTGAAAAAGCTCAAGGGCATGCAGCCGATGTCGGCCGAAGCGACGGTGACGCGCAACTATCTCGATGTGCTGCTCGGACTGCCATGGGGCAAGAAGTCCCGGCTCAAGAAAGATCTGAAGCAGGCGGAAAAGGTCCTCGACGATGACCATTTCGCACTGGAAAAGGTCAAGGAACGCATCCTCGAATATCTCGCGGTCCAGTCCCGTACCAACAAGCTGAAAGGCCCGATCCTTTGTCTGGTCGGCCCTCCGGGCGTCGGCAAGACCTCGCTTGGCCGTTCGATTGCGCGGGCCACGGGTCGCGAATTTGTCCGCCAGTCGCTGGGCGGCGTGCGCGACGAAGCGGAAATCCGCGGCCATCGCCGGACCTATATCGGTTCGCTGCCGGGCAAGATCGTATCCAATCTGAAGAAAGCTGGCACGTCCAATCCGCTGTTCCTGCTCGACGAGATCGACAAGCTGGGTCAGGATTTTCGCGGCGATCCCGCGTCGGCATTGCTCGAAGTGCTCGACCCGGAACAGAATGACAAGTTCCAGGACCATTATCTCGAAATCGATATCGACCTGTCGGATGTCATGTTCGTGACCACCGCCAATTCGCTCAACCTGCCGCAGCCTCTGCTCGACCGGATGGAGATCATCCGCCTCGAAGGCTATACGGAAGACGAGAAGGTCGAGATTGCGAAACGCCATCTGGTTGAAAAGCAGATCGAGGCGCATGGTCTGAAGGAGGGTGAATTTGCCCTGCGCGAGGACGCGTTGCGCGACCTGATCCGCTATTATACGCGGGAAGCCGGCGTCCGGACTCTCGAGCGCGAAATTGCCAAGCTGGCGCGCAAGGCGTTGCGCCGGATTCTCGAAGGCGATTACAAGAGCGTCGAAATCACGCCCGACAATCTTTCCGAATATGCCGGCGTCAGAAAATATCGCCACGGTATCGGCGAGGAGGAAAACCAGGTCGGCGCGGTAACCGGCCTTGCCTGGACCGAAGTCGGCGGCGAGCTGCTGACGATTGAATCGGTCACCGTATCGGGCAAGGGCCAGATCAAGACCACCGGCACGCTCGGCGATGTGATGAACGAGTCGATCCAGACCGCGCTGTCCTTCGTGAAAGCGCGTGCACCGTCCTACGGTATCAAGCCGAGTGTCTTCAGTCGCAAGGATATCCATATCCATCTGCCCGAAGGCGCAGTGCCCAAGGACGGCCCGTCGGCCGGTGTCGGCATTGTCACTGCGATCGTTTCGACGCTGACCGGAATTCCGGTGCGCCGCGATGTCGCGATGACCGGCGAGGTCACCCTGCGCGGTCGCGTGCTGCCGATCGGTGGTTTGAAGGAGAAGCTCCTGGCGGCGCTGCGCGGCGGTATCACCACGGTATTGATCCCGGCGGAAAACGAGAAGGATCTCGTCGAAATTCCGGACAATATTACTTCGAAGCTGAAGATCATTCCGATGAGCCATGTCGACGAAGTGCTGGCCGAGGCGCTGGCCGAGACGGTGGAACCGATCGAATGGAGCGATGCCGACGAGCTTGCGAGTCACGCCACAGCGCCCGTCACCGACGAGGCCGGGTCGGCCGCGCGCCACTGATCGCCGGTCATCATCGAGTCGCGCTTTGGAAACAAAGGTGAAATACGGTAGCAAAATAATTGAAACGGCTACCGCATCTCAACCGTTCGTCTCATTTCGCGTCATTTGGCGTAAAAAATTGTCCTTTGGCGCAGAAAACAGCGGTTTTTCTTTGACAGTTCCGGATAATTTCGCATTACTGCCGACAGACAACGGCGCGATTCAAAACGAATTGCCATTAGAGAAGGGGGATTCCCATAATGAATAAACAGGACCTTATCAGTAACGTAGCGGATCACAGCGGCCTCAGCAAAAGCGATGCCGGCAAAGCGGTAGACGCCGTATTTGATTCCATCAGCAGTGCATTGTCCAGCGGCGGCGAAGTTCGTCTCGTTGGCTTCGGCACATTCTCGACCTCCAAGCGCAAAGCTTCCACCGGCCGCAACCCGCGCACCGGCGAACCGATGCAGATTCCAGCATCGACCCAAGCAAAATTCAAAGCCGGCAAGGGTTTGAAAGACGCTGTCAACAAGTAAACAAACCGGGGGGCAGAGTTTCGCCCCCCATTTTTCTCGCGCTTTGTTCTAGAAATAACAGGCGGGACCTCGAAAAGAGGCCCGCCTGTTTCTATTTCTGCGTCGCGTGATCCGGTGTCCCCGGCTTATTCGTCAAACGCGCCCGTGTTTCCGTACCGATATTCGTCCGGCCAAAGCCTGTGGCAAGCAGTGCTCCGCTGAAGCCCACGCCCGACAGGGCGACGTGGGCAACCTTTTCCGGTCCAGCCGTTGATTCCCCGATAGACTATTTCCACAACTAATTTATTCGGAGTTTTTATGGCAGGCGGTTGGGCGCGCGATGGCGCGGTGCAGGATCAGATAGACGATACGATTGCCGACGCGGTCAAGCGCGCACGGGCCGATATGCTACGGGCGAAGCTGCCAGATATTGCGCCGAATGCGGCGAGGAAATTCCCGACGCCAGGCGCCGCGCCTTGCCCGGTACCAGAACCTGTGTGGTCTGTCAGTCGGCGCGCGATGCGGGCCGCAAGGCCGCCGGCTTCAACCGGCGAGGCAGCAAGGATAGCCAGCTGCGCTAGCGGCCGTTTCAACCATATCCTTCCGATAAGCCGCACTGGCGGCATGACCGCGTTAATCGGGAAAGAGCTGTTTGATTTCATTGTCTAATGGTGAAGTCATGGCTGCCCGTGACCTACCTGTTCGGCGCCGGCTCATCCGATGACGACCGGAACTGATATCATTTTCGGGTGTTGTTCAGGAAACCCCCGGTGAAATTCCCAAGGAGCATTGCAATCAAACATCTTGCTGACAATTTCTGGAACATACGCGGTGATTTCAAGATCGCCCATGTCATAAATATCGGCACCCATATGTCGCTGGTGCGCAAGCCCGGGGGTACGTTCATATTGCTCGATTCCTATGCACCGGAGGTATCCGACCGCGAGGAACTGATGGCGCTGACCGAAGGCGGCGCCCTGATCGAGGCGGTGCTGAATGTCCATCCGTTCCACACCATCCATTGCCAGGCCATGCAGGACATGCTGCCCCATGCGCGGCTGATTGGTACCCGGCGGCATCACGAGCAGGCGCCGGAGCTCGATTGGGACGCTCATTTCATCGAAGATGAAGCAACCCAGCGGCAATTTTCCGATATCCTCGACTTTTCAATCCCTTCCGGCGTTGACTTCATTTCCGATGACGACAGTGTCCACGTTGGATCGGTGATCGTACGACACAGGGAAAGCGGTATTGTTCATGCGGACGACACGCTGATGGTCATCGATCTGCCCTCGCTCGTCCAGAAGGTCGTGCCGGGCCCGAAACTGCGATTCCATCCCAAGCTGGCAGACGGGCTGGAGAAGCGGGCCGGGGCAGCGGATGACTATATCCGCTGGGCCCGGGACATGGCCCGCGACTGGGCCGATACGGCGGCCGTCTGCGCCGCCCATAGCGGCATAATATATTGCGACGAAAAAAGCTTCCCGGAGGCAATTGACAAGGCTCTGGAACATGCGGCCTGCACGCTGGACGACCATCGCAAGACATACGGCTGAACGCTTCCTCCCAAGATCCGGCGCTGCCGACCAATTCACAATGATAAAGGATCCCCCATGACCGACAAGACCATAGAAACCGTCAATCCACTGACCGAAGAGCCGCTCGAGACTATCCAATCATGTCGGACGACGAGGCCATGCGGGTCGTACAGCAAAGTCATGACGCCTTTCTCGACTGGCGGCTCAAGAGCCTCGAGGAACGTGCCGGAGTGATCGCGGCCATCGCGGACAAGCTGCGTGAATCGAAGGAGGAATTCGCCCAGTTGATGACCGATGAAATGGGTAAGCTGCTCAGTGACGCCCGCGAGGAAATCGAGCTATGCGCCGGGATTTGCGATTATACAGCCAAGCACGGTCCGGAGATGCTCGCCGATGAAGATCGTGATGTGCCGGAGGGCCGCGGCATCGTGACCTATTCGCCGCTGGGCGTCATCTATGGCATTCAGCCGTGGAACTTCCCCTGTTATCAGGCAATCCGCTATTCGATCTCGGCGCTGATGGTCGGCAATGGCGTTTTGCTCAAACATTCCGCCAATTGCACCGGCAGCGGCCTGATGCTGCGCAACATCTACGAAGCGGCAGGATTGCCCAAGGGCCTGTTCGGCGTTCTGCTGATCACCCATGACCAGTCCGATGCCATCATCGAGCACGAACTGGTTCGCGGCGTGACTCTCACGGGCAGCGACAAGGCCGGCCGTTCGGTCGCGCAACGGGCGGCTGCGGTCTCCAAGAAGACGGTGCTCGAGCTCGGTTCGAACGATGCCTATATGGTTTTCGATGATGCTGACCTCGATCTGGCCATCAAGGCCTGCGTCCAGGGTCGTATTTTTAACAACGGCCAGACCTGTGTGAATGCGAAACGCTTCATCGTCACCGAGAAAAGTTACGACGCCTTTGTCGAGGGCTATGCTGCTGCTTTCAAGGATGTGAAAATGGGCGATCCGAACAAGGAGGAAACCCAGCTTGGCCCCATGGTGTCGCGCAGCCAGCGTGACCAGGTCCACGAGCAGGTCGAAGAGAGCGTGTCCAAAGGCGCGAAGATCGTCGCCGGTGGGGTGATCCCCGATGATAAAGGATGGTTCTACCCCGCCACCGCGCTGATAGATGTGGCACCCGGGCAGCCTGCCTATGATGACGAGATTTTTGGTCCGGTCGCATCGATCATCAAAGCAAAGGACGACGAAGACGCTATGCGTATCGCCAACGATAGCCGCTACGGGCTCGGCGGCGGTATTTTCAGCAAGGACGTCGAACGTGCGGTCAAGATGGCGTCGAAACATTTCGACACCGGTATGGTCAATATCAACACCTATACAATCGCATCGCCGGACATGCCTTTCGGTGGAGTGAAGGATAGTGGTTATGGCCGCGAGCATGGCGAAGTCGGCCTGAAGGAGTTCGTGAACGTCAAATCAATCACGATCGGCGCCTGATATGGCGAGGATGTTACGCTGCGATGTCGCGATCATCGGTGCCGGCACGGCCGGACTGGCGGCAGAGCGGGCGGCGCGTGCGAACGGGGCGAGCACACTGCTGATCGATCCCTATTTCAATGGCACCACGTGCGCCACTGTCGGCTGCATGCCTTCAAAGCTGCTGATCGCGGCTTCGCATGCGGCCCATGCGGCCCGGTCCGCCGACCATTTCGGCATCCGGGTTCCCGAAATCGAGATTGACGGCAAGGCGGTCATGCAGCGCGTGCGCGACGAACGCGACCGCTTTGCCAGACTGACCCGCGAGAGCATCGCCGACATCCCTGATCGCATCCGTATGCGGGCCAGGGCGAAATTCATCGCGGCAAACAGTCTTGAGCTGGATGACGGACGACAGATCGAGGCGCGTCGGATCATCATTGCCACCGGTTCGCGGCCTTTCGTTCCCGATCAATTCTCGGCATTGGGAAAGTGTCTGCTGACCAACGAGAATATATTCGATCTGGAGGATCTTCCCGCGCGGCTCGCCGTGATCGGTTCGGGGCCCATCGGCCTTGAGCTTGCGCAGGCCATGGCCCGTCTGGGCGTGCGCGTGACGCTGTTTGACCAGAATGACCGTCTCGGCGGAATCCGCTGCGACAAGGTGCATGCCGCCTTGAAGGAAATAATCGCGGCCGATCTGACGCTGAAGCTCGGCGTGGAACTGGAGGCCAGCACGATAGACGAAGGCGCGCGGCTTTCCTGGAGCGGCGCGTCTTCGGGCCAGGCGGAATTTGATCATGTTCTGGTCGCCACCGGAAGACCACCGAATCTGGAAAGCCTTGACCTTTCCGCTGCCGGAATCGCGCTCGACGATGACGGTGTGCCCGTCCACGACCGCAACACGATGCAATGTGGTGACAGTTCGATCTTTCTCGCCGGCGATGTCGCCAACGACCTGCCGCTGCTGCACGAAGCCTCGCAGGACGGCGCGATTGCCGGACGCAATGCCGTGGCCTTCCCGGCATCGATGCAAGCGGACCGATTTCCGCATTTCAGCATCACCTTCACCAGCCCGCCGGTCGCGCGGATCGGACAGTCGGAGGAGGACGGTGTGATCACCGGTACAGCCGACTTCGGCGATCAGGGCAGGGCGCGTGTGGAGGGCCGCAATGAGGGTGTCCTGACGCTTTACGCAGCCGCGCCGGATGGCAAGCTGATCGGCGCGGACCTGTGTACGCCTGCCAGCGAACATCTCGCGCATATGCTCACTTGGGCGATCCAGCAGGGCCAGACGGCCAGCCAGTTGCTGGAACGGCCTTTCTATCATCCGACGATCGAGGAGGGCCTGAAACAGGCGCTACGGACGATTTGTGCGGCAACCCCGATAGACTTGCCGCAAGACCAGGATCGCGGGGTCCCCTCGGGCGCATGACGGGATTCTGACTGAGCCGGTCGCGCTGGCGCGCGGCCGGGGCAAACAGATTGTTGCTGGTGTAAGAAATAGAGGCGTCCACGCTTGTGCGCGGGGTTTTGCCGGAAACCATCCGCCGGATGGTTTCTCTCTCGGGAAAATGGTAGACGCTGAGGGGTTCGAACCCACGACCCGCTGATTAAGAGTCAGCTGCTCTACCAACTGAGCTAAGCGTCCATATCAGAGGCTATATAGGGCCGGATTTCCGGAACGCAACCGGTTGCTTTGCTATTTTATCCAAATGCGTTGCCGCTTCGCCCCGGATGGCATTCGATCGACATCAGGATGCCGACGCAGATCATGATCGTCATCATAGACGAGCCACCGTGGCTGAGGAACGGCAGGGGAATGCCGACGACCGGTGCCAGTCCCATGACCATCATCAGGTTGATCGCGACATAGAAGAATATGGTCACCGTCAGGCCGGCCGCGGTCAGCTGCGAGAAGCGGGTCTTGGCTTTCATTGCCACGCCGAGACCCCAGCGGAACAGCAGGAAAAATCCGGAAAGCACCAATATGCCGCCGAACAGTCCCCATTCCTCGGCCATGGTGGCAAAGACGAAATCGGTGTGTCCTTCGGGCAGATAGTCGAGATGGTTCTGGGTGCCGTTCAGGAAGCCCTTGCCGAACAGGCCGCCGGATCCGATCGCGATCTTCGACTGGCTGATATGATAGCCCGCGCCCAGCGGGTCATTTTCCGGGTTCAGGAAAGTCGTGACGCGCCGCTGTTGATATTCTTCCAGCGCGAAGAAATAGGCAATCGGTGCCAGCAGCGCAATGGCCGCACCGCCGCCGATGAACAGCCGGAGCGGCAGGCCGGCCAGAAAGGCGACGGTCAGCGCGCCGGTCACCACGGTGATGGTGGTGCCCAGATCGGGCTGCATCAATATCAGGCCACAGGGCAGGGCCAGCAGCGCCAGCAGCGGCCAGATCGCGCCCCAGGTCCGAATACGGCTCGGCGGCAACAGGTCGTAGAAGCGGGCCACCGCCAATATGATCGCAACCTTCATCAGTTCCGAGGGCTGCAGCCGGATGAATCCCAGATTGAGCCATCTCTGGCTGCCGCCGCCGACCGCGCCGATCAGTTCGACCCCGAACAGCATGATCACGACGATGATATAGGCCGGGAAAGCCATGGTTTTCCAGAAGGATTCCTTGAACCGCGACATCACCACCGCCATCAGCAGGAAAATCGTGAAGCGCACCATGTGCATCCCCGCCCAGGGGGTCAGGCTGCCGCCTGCGGCCGAGTAGAGGACGATGAAACCGAAGCTCGCCAGTACGAACAGGAGCAGGATGGTTTTCCAGGGAAGCTGCGCTATCGGAGCCGGAATGAAGTCGCTCAATCCTGATCTCCCGCGCCGGCTCCGGTGCCGGATTCGGGCGTTTCAGGGCTGGCGGCGGCCGGGTTTTCGGCCATTGCCTTCTCGAGATTTTTCCGCGCGCGATAGGCTGCCATTTTCCGGTCCATCCGCTCCTGGATCGTGCCGCCCCAGGATTTTTCCATGCCGGTCAGCACATCCATCGCCTTCTGGCGGTCATAGAGGAAGGTCAGGACGTCCCTCGCGACGGGATAGGCCGCTCCGGACCCGCCGCCATGTTCGATGACCACGGCGGCAGCATAGCGCGGATTGTCATAGGGGGCGAAGCAGACGAACAGGCCGTGATCGCGATATTTCCAGGCCACATCCTGGCCGCCGCGGCCGAAATCGAGATTGACCACCTGGGCGGTGCCGGTCTTGCCGGCCATTTTCACATTCTCGATCGGCAGCCGCGCCCGACCGGCAGTGCCGGGGCCGTTGACCACGTCGCTCATCGCCTGTTGCACATAGAGCAGATGCTCGGGATCGAGGTTCAGCGTCTGGATCGGCGACTTCTTCTCCTCCATGATCAGGCGCGGAACGATATTCTTGCCGGTTGCTAGCCGTGACGCCATGACCGCCAGCTGGGTCGGATTGACCAGCATATAGCCCTGGCCAATGGTGGTGTTGACCGTATCATAGGCCTGCCACTCGCGCTTGTGTTTCTTGCGCAGCCATGCGGGATCGGGGACCGTGCCGTAAAACTGGCTTGCCACCGGCAGCGGGTATTTCTGCCCCAGTCCCAGCCGGTTGGCCATTAGTGCGATCGGATTTATGCCGATCTTCTGGGCGAAATAATAGAAATAGACGTCGCAGCTCTGGTAGATGCCCTTGGCCATGTCGACCCGTCCGTGACCACCCCGTTTCCAGCAGCGGAAGCGCCGGTTGCCGACCTGCAGCCCGCCATTGCAATTGACGGTCTCGTCCGGATCCAGGCCTGCCTCCAGGAAGGAAAGGGCAACCATTGGCTTGACCGTCGAACCTGGCGGAAACAGGCTTTTCAGCGACTTGTCGAGCAGCGGCACATGATCGTCCTCGCGCAGCATGCCATATTCGGTAACCCCGATGCCGTCGGAGAAGCTGTTCGGGTCAAAAGACGGCATCGACGTCATCGTCAATATGTCGCCGGTCAGGCAATCGATGACGACCACAGAGCCGGATTCGGGGCCCAGGCGGCGGGCCGCATATTCCTGCAGGTCGATGTCGAGCGTCAGTTGCAGCGGCTTGCCGGGCACGTCGGGCCGGGTGTTCAGCTCGCGGACGATCTTGCCGCGCGCCGTCACCTCGACCCTTTTTGCGCCGGGCTTGCCCTGCAGATGGTCCTCGAACATCTTCTCCAGACCGTCCTTGCCGATCTTGTAGCCTGGCGTGATCAATATCGGGTCCGGATTTTCCTTGTAATCTTCCGCCGAGGCTATGCCGACATAGCCGACCAGATGACCGATCGCCGGCCCGCTGGGATAGTTGCGCGAGAAGCCCTGTCGTGGCGAAACACCGGGCAGGTCGGGAAGGCGGACGCTGACAGCGGCATATTGTTCCGAATCGAGCCCGGTCGCGACCTGAACGGGCTGGAAGCTGCCGGCCTGTTCCAGCTCCCTGTTGATCCGTTCCAGCTCTTCCGGATCGAGCGACAGCAGATTGGCCAGCGTGGCCACGGTCTTGTCCTTGTCGCGCAGCCGGTCCGGGATGATGTCGATACGGAAGTCGGTCTTGTTGTTGGCGATCGGCTTGCCGTTACGGTCGATCAGCCAGCCCCGGCGCGGCGGGACGAGCGTGAGATTGACCCGGTTGCTTTCCGAGAGCAGCTTGTAGCGTTCATTCTCGGCCACCGAAATATAGGCCATCCGCGCCGCCAGCAGCACACCGACGCCGATCTGCAGCCCGCCGATCACCGTCGCCCGCCGGGTGAAGGTGAGCTCCTGCATGGCGCTGCTGATGGTCTTGGCCGGTTTCATGATGCCACCCGCCAGTTATCGATCGCCCCGATCAGCCGGGCGACAAACGGATAGAGCAGAATCGACAGCAAAATCTGCGGCACCAGCAGGTCGAGCCGCAGCAGGTTGGATTGGAAGTCGACGATCAGCATGCCGCATATTAGCACAATTGTCGTCGCAATGGAGGCGATAAGCCAGTCCTGCCAATAATCGCGACGCACCGCCTTGCGGTCGAGCGTCTCGAGCAGGATGAAAATCACCGACCAGAGAAATGCGGCGCTGCCGAAGGGCTGCCCACTGAAAATATCATCGATGAGGCCGAGCGGGAAGCCGGCCCAGACCGCCCAATAGCCCGGCCGGATCAGCCGCCACGCCAGGATCACCAGCAAACCCATGGGTGGCAGGATCGGATAGTCGGTGATGATCGGCAGCGCGTGATCATCGAACCGAGGACCACGGTCACCGGCGGGATCAGCTTGATCCGCCACTGCGAGGGTTGCCGGCCAATCCGGGATTGACGGGATCGGGGCACTATTCGCCGGATTCCTCTTCCAGATCATCCATCGGCTCTTGTTCGATCTGGCGGACGGTTTCGGCCTGGAAAATCGGCTGGACAATGGCGTGGCTGACCTTGGCCGGATTCGCCAGGACGCGCCCGATAGCGCCGGTTTCGGTCTTGCGGATAACCACCGCCACGGGAATGCCGGGACTGTACAATCCGCCGCTACCCGATGTGATCAGCAGGTCACCGCCCTTGAAGGGATTGTTGCCGATATTGATCGGCTGGATATCGACGGTGCCGTCACCGCGCCCGGTGGCAAAGGCGGGCAGGCTGTCACTCGCGCGCTGCACCGGGGTGACATTTTTGCTGTCGGACACCAGCAGGACGCGGGCGGTGGTGGGGCCGGTTTCCAGGATTCTGCCGACCAGGCCTTCCGGTGAGCGGACCGGCTGGCCGGGTTCAAGCCCGCTGCTGCTGCCGACACCCAGCGTGGCAATACGGCGCGCGCTCGATGCGGTGGAACTGATCAGACGGGCCATGGCGACCGAATCGGGAATTTCCTCATCGAGTTTCAACAGCCGCTTGAGCCGGTCATTTTCCTGTTTGAGTGCGCGGGCTTCCAGGATCTCTATCCGGTTCTGCTCCAGTTCCCGCTGCATCTCGGCATTTTTCGAGGCCGCATTGAAATAGGCAGAAACCTGATCCCCGGCATTTCCGGTCAGACTGCCAAATTCGGACAGGGTCTTGCTGACTGGCGCCATGGCTTCCGCACCGATGGTGCGAAGGGCCGAAAAACCTCTGGGATCGATGAAGGAGACAAGCAAAAGAAGCAGTCCCAAGACCGCACCCAATATGCCCAGTAAATAGCTGGCGAATATGCTATATTGCGCCCGCTTGGAAAATCCTGGACGCCGATTGTTTGGCGGCGCCATATCGGTTTATCCTTTCGCTTCCTGTCGTTGTTCGATCATATGCTCAGGCGGTGGTCAGAACGCCCCGGAACATCGGATCTTCCATTGCGCGTCCGGTGCCGATGGCGACACAGGCGAGCGGATCTTCGGCCACCGTCACAGGCAGGCCCGTTTCATCGCTGAGGGCGGCGTCGAGACCGGCAATCAGCGCGCCGCCACCGGTCAGGACGATGCCCTGGTCGACAATATCGGCAGCCAGTTCCGGTGCGGTATTTTCCAGTGCGATCCGAACGCCTTCGATGATCGTGCCGATCGGCTCGCTCAGCGCTTCGGCAATCTGGCCCTGGTTGATCGAGATTTCCTTCGGCACGCCGTTCACCAGATCGCGGCCCTTGATATGGATGGTGTGACCAACGCCGTCAGCTGGAGCCTGCGCAACGCCGAAGTCTTTCTTGATCCGCTCTGCCGTGGTTTCACCGATCAGCAGATTGTGGTGACGACGGACATAGGAGACTATCGCTTCGTCCATCTTGTCGCCGCCGGTACGGACCGAGGTCGTGTACGCCAGACCGCGCAGCGAGAGCACAGCAACTTCGGTCGTGCCGCCGCCCACGTCGACCACCATCGAACCGATCGGCTCGGTCACCGGCATGTCGGCGCCAATGGCGGCTGCCATCGGTTCCTCGATCAGGAACACCTGACGGGCGCCGGCATTGGATGCGGCATCGCGAATGGCACGGCGTTCGACCGAGGTCGAACCGCTGGGAACGCAAATCACAATTTCGGGATAGCTGAACAGCTTGCTCTTGCCGTTCACTTTCTGGATGAAATGCTTGATCATCTGTTCGGCGACGTCGATGTCGGCGATCACACCGTCGCGCAGCGGGCGAATGGCTTCGATACTGTCCGGCGTCTTGCCCATCATCATCTTGGCGTCATTGCCGACCGCCTTGACCTTCTTCACACCATTGATGGTTTCGATCGCCACTACCGATGGTTCGTTGAGAACGATTCCCTGGCCGCGCAAATAAACCACAGTATTTGCGGTGCCGAGGTCGATCGCCAAATCTTGCGAACGGAACTTGAACAGATTTTCAAACATAATTTTGTCCGTAATTTCTTGTATTTGCAGACCTAGCTGCGACATTTAAACCAAGCGATAGTCAAGCTGAACGGGTCATGAGGTTAACCATGGGAATCGCCCAAAAATCAGGGGTCGCTTGGTAAGGTCGCTTGGGCTAGGAACGCCATTATGTCAATAAGAAGACTCCCAAATAGCCTGATAAATAGGATCGCTGCCGGCGAGGTTGTCGAGCGCCCGGCCAGTGCCCTGAAAGAGCTGGTCGAAAATGCGATCGATGCCGGGGCAAGCCAGATCAACATTCGCCTCGAGGAGGGCGGACTGGATCTGGTCCAGGTCTCCGACAATGGCTGCGGCATGAGCCGCGATGATATTGCTCTGGCGCTCGAACGCCATGCCACATCCAAACTGCCGGACGAGGCCATCGAGCTGGTGACGACCATGGGCTTTCGCGGAGAAGCCCTGCCGTCGATTGCCAGCGTGGCGCGGATGACAATCGAAAGCCGCACGGCGGGAGGTGACGGCTGGAGCCGGGTGATCGATCATGGCGATCTGGCGCAGGAAGGTCCCGCGGCGATTCCGCCGGGCACGAAAGTCCGGGTCGAGCAGTTGTTCGGCAATGTGCCGGCCCGCCGCAAGTTTTGCGGACGGCGCGCAGCGAATATTCTGCCTGTACCGATATCGTGCGGCGACTGGCGATGGCACGCCCCGATATCGGTTTCACGCTGGAGCATCAGGGCCGAAAGGCGATAGCGGTTCAGGCCGGGGAAAGCGGTCCGGAGCGGGTCGCCGCGCTGACCAGCCGCGATCTTCGCGCCAACAGCGTCGGCGTCGATCTGCAGCGGGAAGAGATTCGTCTGACCGGCGTAGCCGGTCTGCCGACTTATAATCGCGGGGTTGCCGATCACCAGTTTCTGTTCGTCAATGGCCGCCCGGTCAAGGACCGGCTGCTGGTCGGCGCGGTGCGCGGCGCCTATGCCGAGATGCTGGCGCGGGACCGGCATCCGGTGGTTGCCCTGTTCATCGATATGCCACCAGAGCTGGTCGACGTGAACGTCCATCCGGCAAAGACCGAGGTGCGCTTTCGCGAACCGGCGATGATCCGGGGGATGATCGTCAGCGGCCTGCGCAAGGCGCTCGACGAAGGCGGATTTCGTGCGGTTCAGCGCCCGGCGGAATCGGCGCTCGGCAGATGGCAGAGCGAGCCCGTAACTCCTGATCCGCAAACCAGCATATTTACCACGCAGGGCAGGGCCAGCGTGGCGCAGCAACCCTATCCGTCGGCTGCCGTACGCGATGATCGCGCTGCCTTTGCAGAGAGGGACCTGCGCGAGGATATTGCGCCTCTGATGGGGCGGGCGGAGGAGGCTTCCGAGCCCGTACCGCAGGCAAGCAGTCATCCGCTGGGCATCGCCCGCGGGCAGGTCGCGAAAACCTATATAGTTGCCGAAGCCGAAGACGGTCTGGTGATCGTCGACCAGCATGCCGCGCACGAACGGCTCGTGCTGGAACGCATGCGCAAGGCGGTCGAGGGCGGCACGGTCGCCTCGCAGGCGCTGCTGATGGCGGAAGTGGTCGAACTGGATGAAAATGCCTGCGACCGGCTCGAGACGCGGGCGGCCGAATTGTCGGATTTCGGGCTGGAGCTGGAGCGGTTCGGACCGACCGCGATGCTGGTCCGGGCCACGCCCGCGATGCTGGGATCGGGCGACGTGAAGCAACTGGTCACCGATCTCGCCGACGAACTAGGCGCTTACGATCAGGCGCTGAGCCTCAAGGAACGCGTCGACCATGTCGCCTCGACCATGGCCTGCCACGGCTCCGTCCGGGCAGGGCGGGTGCTCAGCGTGGCCGAAATGAACGCCCTGTTGCGCGAGATGGAAGTGACCCCGCACAGCGGCCAGTGCAATCACGGACGGCCCACCTGGGTCAAGCTGGCGCTGGAAGATGTCGAGAAGCTGTTCGGTCGGAAATAAGCGCAATGCGGTAAAAGTGGCGGTTTGTGATACAGGTCATTGTCTGCCGGACAGACTGTCCTAGACATAGCGTCAGCAGGAAAGGGACTTAGACATGAGACACCGCCAAGCAATCTATGCCTTCGCTGCCCTGGCGATGGTCAACGGCATCGCTGCCGATGCGCGATCCAGTGCCGACGAGCGGCAAATTGCGCAACTTGATCTGAGCGGTTCCTGGCAACAGGCGGACGGTGATGTCCTGCATTTCACGCAGGACGGGACCAGCCTGACCTCCCGTTATCTTGAGCGGTCTGCGAACAATGACGCAGATGACATCGATTTCACCGCGACCATTCACGGCAATCTGGTCTACGGCGCCCACCGGGCGCCTTTTTCGCGGGCAATGCAGAAAAAATGTGCCCTGCAAATATGGGTCGGCATGGGCCTGACGCTGAACGAAGGCGGCACCGAGCTGAGAGGATTCCGCGGTGACCGGATCGTCGATCCGGAAAGCTGCAACGTCACGGACAGCGCGCCGGTTGCAGTTGTCTATACCCGGATTGCCGACAGCGCCACCGCGCGATAAACATCTCGGTTCATTCCGGAATCAGGGTTTGAGAGCCTGTTCAAACGGCGCGAGACTGCCGTCGCTGGCTAGCGGCGTGATGCCGGCCAGTCGCGCGACGAGCGAATAGATATTCACATTGTCAAATGCCGGTTGCTGGCCAGCGGCCCGGATCGCCGGCCCGCTGGCGAGGAAAAAGGCCATCATGTCGGGCTCGCGGTGATCATAGCCGTGGCCGCCACCGATTCCGGTCATCCATTCCGGTACCTCCTGATAGACCACCCAGCCGATGTCCGGCAGGCAGAGTATTTCGGGCACACGTGGATTGGTGCCATAGGCGAAATGGGCCGGGATATTCTCGCGGTCCCAGCATTGCATATGGTCGTGCGGGCGCAGAAAGGCGGCGCGCAACGTCTCGATATTGCCGTCGACTGGTCCGATGCCGGCATAATTTCCATCTTCGACCAGATGATATTGGTCGCTCGGCAGGATATCATCGAGACGGATGATCCGCTCCGGCGCGGTTTCGGTCATGCCATGGTCCGAGGCGATGACGAAATTCACCGGCTGGTCCAGAGCGGAGAGCTGCTGCTTCAGACGGCCGATTTCGGCGTCCACCGCAGCGATGGCTGCGTGCAATTTCTCGCCGGGCGCGGGACCGTAATAATGGCCCGCTGTGTCGACCGTATCGAAATAGAGCGTGACCAGCCGGGGGCGGATATTGGCCGGCCGCCGCATCCAGTCGACCACGGCGTTGATCCGCCGGTCGTTGGAGAGATCCTGGCTGAACGGCCACCAGTCTGACGGCCGGACACCGTTGAAATCGACTTCCGATCCGGGCCAGAACATGGTGGCGGAACGAATGCCCTGTTTCTCGGCGCTGATCCAGATCGGCTCGGCCTGGTCCCACCAGAAGGGATCCTTGGTCGCCATCTTGAACACCTCGCCCGGCCGCGCGCTGTCTTCCATCGTATTGCCGACAATCCCGTGATGGTCGGGCGTCTTGCCGGTCACCAGTGTCCAGTGATTGGGGAAGGTCTTGCTCGGGAAGGAGGGGCGCATCGGACCATATATGCCGGACGCCGCCAGCGCGCTGAGATGCGGGGTAATGCCGCGCTCGAGATAATCGGGCCGGAAACCGTCGATCGAGATCAGGATCGTCACCGGCTCGCGCTGTTCGATCTTTTCGCTGCCCGAATCATCCTGCTCGGGTGTGGTCGCTGCGAGGGCAGGCGCGCCAGCCAGCAGAAAAGCGGCCAAAATCAGCGAAATCAGGTTCTTGGGCATAAGGTCGATCCTCCCGATGTCACATCCTAGCCGGACTATGTGACAATTCAGACATTGAATTTGAAATTGAAGATATCGCCGTCTTTCGCGACATAATCCTTGCCTTCCTGCCGCAATTTTCCGGCATCGCGGGCCGCGCTTTCGCCGCCGAGCGCGACATAGTCGTCAAAGGCGATGGTTTCGGCGCGGATGAAGCCGCGTTCGAAGTCGCTGTGGATTTCGCCGGCCGCTTCGGGGGCCTTGGCACCCTTGTGCACCGTCCATGCGCGCGCTTCCTTGGGACCTACGGTGAAGAAGGTCTGCAGGTCGAGCAGTTGATATCCGGCGCGAATGACGCGGGCGAGGCCCGATTCCTCCAGGCCCAGCTCGGCCAGAAATTCGGCCCGGTCGTCCGGCTCCATCTCGACCAGTTCGGATTCGATCGCGGCAGATACGATCACCGCCTCCGCGCCCTCGGCCTTGGCTTTTTCGAATACGGCGGCGCTCAGCGCATTGCCTTTCGCGGCGTCGGCTTCGCTCACGTTGCAGACATAAAGCACCGGCTTGGCGGTCAGCAATTGCGACTGGTCAAAAATTCTCTGCTCTTCCTCGCCCTCGGGCTGAGTCAGCCGCGCCGGCTTGCCTTCGCGGAGCAATTCGAGCGCCTGGCCCAGAACATTGGCGGCAATCTTGGCTTCCTTGTCGCCGCTCGTGGCTTTTTTCTGGAAGGCGGGCACGCGTTTTTCGAGGCTTTCCAGATCGGAGAGCAGCAGTTCGGTCTCGACGACTTCGGCGTCGGAAATCGGATCAATCTTGTTCGCGACATGCTGGATATCGTCATCCTCGAAACAGCGTAGCACATGGACGACCGCGTCGACCTCGCGGATATTGCCAAGAAACTGGTTACCGAGACCTTCGCCCTGCGACGCGCCCTTCACCAGACCGGCGATATCAACAAAAGCGAGCTGGGTTTCGATGATCTTGGCGCTGCTGGCGATTTTCGCAATCTGCTGCAGCCGCGGATCGGGCACGGCGACCTGACCGACATTCGGCTCGATCGTGCAAAACGGATAGTTCGCCGCCTGCGCCGCCTGTGTCTCGGTCAGTGCATTGAAAAGCGTTGATTTTCCGACGTTGGGCAAGCCAACGATACCGCATTTGAAACCCATTTATTCACTCCGTCGTGCTGAAGCTGATTCGGCGTTTTGTGCCAAATCGCTCGAAAGTTGCGCATATACGCTCTGCACCCTGAATCAAGTTCGGGGTGACGATATATTCTATACTGCCCGTTATTCCTGCATCCGCATCGCGACTTCGCTCATGAACCGCGGATCATCGTCTTTCGCCAGCCAGTCGGCCTCGTCGGCGATCACGCCCAGCATATGGGCCAACTCGTCGATTTCCGCCTTGGCATAATTGCCCAGCACATGGCCTGTTACCCGCGCCTTGTGTCCCGGATGGCCAATGCCGATGCGCACCCGGCGGAATTCGGGGCCGATATGGGCGATCATCGACCTGATGCCATTGTGACCGGCTGCACCGCCGCCGCGCTTGACCTTGATCTTGAACGGTTCGAGATCCAGCTCGTCGTAAAAGACGGTAACGTCCTCGGGCTGCAATTTGTAGAAATCCATGGCCGCGCGGACGCTGTTGCCGCTCTCGTTCATGAAGGTCGCCGGTTTGAGCAGGACCAGCTTTTCGCCGCCCAGTCTTGCTTCCATGGTCCAGCCCTTGAACTTCTGCTTGGGCGGCGGGAAGCCGTGCACTTCTTCAAGCGCGTCGATCACCATGAAGCCGACATTGTGCCGGTGCATCGCATATTGCGCGCCCGGATTGCCAAGGCCGACCCATAGTTGCATTTTCTAACGCTCTCCCAGCTCGCCTTGAGCTTGTCGAAGGACAAAAAACCGCCCATGCTTTGTAAAAGTAGCATGGACGGTTTTTCGTTACATTGTTTGATGGCGGAAGGTCTAGCTGTCTTCGCCCTCGGCCGTGTCGGCGTCCTGCTCGGTGACTTCCGTTTCGCCGTCTTCGCCTTCGGCTGCTTCGTCTTCGTCGTCGGAAGATTTCAGAGCAGATGGTGCGGTGACGCCGGCAATGGTGAAGTCACGATCAGTGATCGAGCTTTCCGCGCCGTCGGGCAGGGTGACGTGCGAAATATGGATCGAATCGCCAATTTCCAGACCGGTGACATCGATCTCGATCTGGTCAGGGATATGATCCGCATCGCACATCAGGTCGAGTTCGTGACGAACAACGTTCATGACGCCGCCACGTTTCAGGCCAGGAGATTCTTCTTCGTTGATGAAGACAACAGGAATATTGACCTGTACCTTCGCGCCCTTTGCAAGGCGGAAGAAGTCGACATGGAGCGGGCGGTCGGTGACCGGATCAAAAGCAACATCTTTAGGAAGTGTGCGGGTTTTCTTCCCGTCAACTTCGACTTGAACCAGCGAGTTCATGAAATGGCCGGTGCCGAGAAGCTTGTTCAGCGCACGTTCTTCGACGTGGATTGCAATGGCTTCTTTCTTGTCGCCATAGATAACGGCGGGGATACGGCCTTCACGACGCAGTGCACGGGAGGCTCCCTTGCCAGCCCGTTCGCGTGGCTCGGCTGAAATAGTCAGCTGATCACTCATAATGTTGCTCCAAAAATTAGGTTTTGTCAGATTTCCGCCACGCCTCCAGGGTGCTCATGGTCGGAAAGAGGGCGCTATAAGGTCGGGGCAGCGCAAAAGCAAGGGTTTTGCGCGGAGGGCGAAACGCTAGCGGAAAAAGCCGATCTGGGAGCTTGTCGCGAGCAGGATGCCGCTTTGCGACCAGACCTCGACCCGTCCGTCAGTGGCGCTGTTCCTGACCGTCGCACCGGTGACCCGCAGCAGCAGGAAGTCGTTGCCCGCCGCGGCCAGGTCTTCCTCGCTGGCATAGATATAGCTCGCCATGGTGACGGTCGAACCGGGGCGGAATTGTTCGGTGACGAAAAAGTGCGCGGCATCGGCGTGTCGAGGATCGACAAGAGGCCGATCCGGTCCAGCGGACGACCGTCGGCCTCCTTGATCCAGACAATCCCTTCGGGCGTATCGTTTACGGCAAAGGGGATTCCCTTGGCAATGCGCTGGTCATAATGGACAACCCATGCCGGGGCCATCGGATTGACCGTTCGCAGGGCAATGGAATCGGCTGGCGACCTGGTTGTCGGCATCTCCACCTGATAGTCGATATCGGTCGGACGGCGGGTGCTGGTAACAATATCTGCGGCATTGGTCATGGAACCGTTCTGCAGCAGTTCCACGCGCCAGAATTGCGTGGTCGACCCGGCGCGGAGCAGCTTGACGGATAAAGTGATTTCGCCGGGACCGACGCCGGTCATGAAAATCATCTGCTGCGACACCAGCGGGCCCCGGCAATCGGGATGCATTTCGACGGCGCGCCCGGCAATGGCCGATATCCATCCGCCAAAGGCCATGCCGGTCGGATTGCGATAGATATCGCTTGCCTGAATCGTGAAAAGCCCGTCTTCCCGCGCGACCAGCGCGGTTTCCCGATCAAATATATATGCCATGCTGCGCCCTGATTATTGAATTTTTCGATTTTATACCCGCGTTTTGCAAGCATCGCCTGAACCGCATCGGGACCTGCCAAATGGGCTGCGCCAACCGCTACTAAAGATGTGCCGGGGCGTTGCAAGCGTTTGTCCAACTGTTCCGCCCAGTCGAGATTGCGGGCCACCAGCAGATATTCGCGGGTCTTGGGGTCTTTCAGAATACCGGTGTCGGAGAGGGTTACGATATGTTCCAGATCGCCCGTCATCCAGGCGTTGAACAAAAGTTCAAAGGCCTGCTGGGCATCGTCCGAATCCTCGAGCACGCTGGTCAGCATCTGGCGTTGCTGCTCTTCGGGAAGCTTGTCGAAATAGCCCAGCTGCAGTTCGATGGTTTCCAGCGCCTCGATCGGCTTCCCGGCCTTTTCGAACCGGGCGGTGAGTTTTTTCTCGACGCCGCCGCTCGAATCCAGTCCGAGGCTTCTGGTCTGCGCCGATGCCAGAGACAAGGCAGCCGCCCAGGTCTCCATCCGGTTGAGCGCGCGTTCGGAAATATTGGAGGAATCGATGATCCGGTCGAGATCATCGTGCAGATCCGGTTTGATACGTTCGTCCAGCTTCGCCTGCCCGGGGGAAATCGCCAGCCGGGAAAAATCCTCGCCGCATTCTGCGTGTCTTCCATGCCCAGCACTTCGATGACCAGCCGGTCTGAATCGGCAATCGCGGCTTCGAGCGCCGGGGTTTGCCAATGCACATCGTCGGGCAGGATATGGATCGTACCGAACATATAGGCGACGCCCGGCTGTCCGGGCACGGTACCGCTGACTTTCCAAAGCGCCGGCGTGCCCGTCTTGACGGTGTTCAGGGTCACATGATCGGACGTGTTGTTGCATGCGCCAAGCAGCAGGGACGCGATCAGGGACAGGATGATGGTGGTGATACGCATATTGCCTATTTGGTGCGCGTGCAGGGAAAAGAAAGCATGGGGGCGAGAATAATCAATATTCGATCCGTTCCGCAACAAGTCCCTTTTTCGCCAGAATTGCCTGCAGGCTGCTTTCTCCGGCCAGATGACCGGCGCCGACCGCCAGAAATATCGTTCCGGGCTGCTCCATCCGCTGCTCCACCCATTCCGCCCAGTTGACATTGCGGTTGACCAGCAATGTTTCGTAGAGAATTTCGTCTTCCAGCCCGGCATTCATCAACCTGCCCAGTGCATCGACATTGGCGTTGGCCCATTCGGCGACCATCTGCTCCATGCCCTCGGTTGTTTCGTCGATATTGTCGACGGTGAAATTGAGAAAGCGGATCTGAACCTCTTCAGCCAGATTGTCGAAAATCCGAGTTGCTGTTCGAGTGTTTCGAGCCCGGTGATCTTGATGGCCCGGGCCCGGGCCTGGGCCAGCAACTCATCCTCGACGCCCTGATCCGCCGCATAGCCGTTGCGCACAAGCGGGATGAGCGACAGATTGACGCTGGCGAACCACGGATCGAGCGGATCAAAGGCTGCGACCGGCATGTCCAGCTTGGTCATTGTCGCTTCATATTCGGCGCGGTCTTCTGCGGCCAGCTTGTCGCGCAGCGAAATCCCGCTCTTGTCGATCGCCAATTTGTTGACGACTTTCATCATCGCTGCTGCGTCGGGCTTGACCATTTCGACGACCAGCTCGTCGGAGGCATCGAAACTCTCCTTCACCGCTTCGTCGAACCAGGTCATGCCCGGTTTCAGGATATGGACGGTGCCGAACAGATAGATGGTCGTGTCTTCGTCCCTGATCACCCAGAGCGCGGGGTCGGCGTCATCCGGCATCACTGCGGGTATATATTCCGCGGCGGCAATATCGTCGACCGCAGCCGGCCCGTCATCGCTGCCGGCGCTAGCGATATCCTCGCCAGGTGCCTGACAGGCGCTGAGCGCCATGCAGAGGGGCAGGAACAGGGTGGTGAAAAGCCAGTTACGCGGCATGAAGAAGGTGCTCCGAGAGAAGATGTGATCGGCTTCATTGAACAAATGACGGCAAATGCCCAGCAAAATTTGCCGCAAAATCGGTCGATGTCGCGGGGGCACTGGCGACCGTGCCGCGAATCTGTTAACCAAATGGTTAATCCAAGGAGTTTCCCGATGAGCACGATCCACGCCCGTACCTGTCATATCTGCGAAGCCAATTGCGGCGTTCTGGTCGAGGTGGAGGGACGGGAGATTCTTTCGATCAGGGGCAACCCCGATCATGTGCTGAGTCGTGGGCATATCTGTCCCAAGGCGACCGCTATCGCCGATTTGCAGGATGATCCCGACCGTTTGCACAAGCCGGTGAAAAAGGTTGACGGCCAGTGGCAGGAAATCGGCTGGGAACAGGCTTTTACCGAGATTGCCGGCAAGCTGCTCGATCTCAAGGGGCAGGGCGCCAAGCCGGCCATGTATATGGGCAACCCCAGCGCTCATGATTACGGCATCTCCACCCAGATCAGCGCCTTGCGCCATGCGGTCGGGGTGAAGAATCTCTATTCCGCCTCGACGCTTGACCAGATTCCGCATCATGTCGTGCAATATCATATGTACGGCCATGTCAGCCTCGCGGCCGTACCGGATATCGACCGCAGCCAATATCTGCTGATCATCGGCGGCAATCCGGCGGCGTCCAACGGCAGTATCTGGACCGTGCCCGACTTTAAAAAGCGGGTGAAGGAAATGCGCGCGCGCAATGGCCTGCTGGTCGTCGTCGATCCGCGCCGCACCGAGACCGCCAAGCTGGCCGACGAACATCATTTCGTGAGGCCTGGCACCGACACCGCGCTTTTGATCGGGATATTGAAAAGCATTTTCGACGCCGGTCTGGCCGATATTTCCCGACTCGAGGCGATACTGGATGACAGCTGGTCAGCGATCGAGCCGGCGATAGCGGGTTTCGATATGGACCAGCTTGCGGCCCATTGCGGGATTTCTGTGGAGGACATGCAGGATATGGCGGCGCAACTGGCGGCTGACCAGCCCGCCGCTATCTATGGCCGGATGGGCGTTTCGGTTTGCGAATTTGGCACGCTCAACCAGTGGCTGATCCAGGTGATCAATATCGCATCCGGCAATCTCGACCGCGAGGGCGGCACGATGGTGCCGCAGCCGGCGCTCGACACGATCAATCTGGTGGGCAGGGGATCGGTGCGCACTGTCGATACCGTTCGTGGCGTCATGCCGTCGGTGATGGGCGAACTGCCGATGGTGGCCTTCGCCGATGAAATGCTCCGCGATGATGCCGAGCGCATTCGCTCTTTGTTCGTGGTCACCGGCAATCCGGTGCTGTCCGCGCCCGACGGTGCGAAGCTCGACCGCGCGCTCGAGAGACTCGACCTGATGGTCTCGTTCGACATGTATGTCACCGAGACCAGCCGCCACGCCGACTATATATTGCCGCCCTGTGGTCCGCTGGAGAAGGATCATTATCCCTTCTTCTTCGGGCCGCTGGCGATCCGTAACTATGGCAGCTACTCGCCGGCGATATTCGAGCTGCAAGACGGCGAGAAGACCGACTGGGAAATCATCGCCGAACTGGCGCGGGAGATTCTGGCGCAGGGCGGGCAGGACGTCCCCAACATCCGCGAGCCGCGCGATGTACTCGACGGCATGTTGCGCAGCTCTCCCGCCGGCCTCACGCTGGCGGAAGTCGAGGCGGCGCCCAATGGCATCGATCTCGGGCCGTTGCGGCCGTGCATGGCCGAAAGGCTGCGGACCGAGGACGGCAAGATCCATTGCGCCCATCCCGATTTTCTCGCCGAACTGCAGCGCTTTGCCGCGTCGCTCGGGAATGAAGAACCGGACGCCTTGCGCCTGATCGGTCGTCGCCATGTGCGCCAGAACAACAGCTGGCTGCACAATAGCGCACGACTGTTGAAAGGACCGGATCGCTGCACATTGATGATCCACCCCGATGATGCCGACGCGCGCGGACTGGTGGATGGCGTCATGGCGTCAGTCTCCAGCCGGGTGAACAGCGTTGAATTGCCGGTCGAAATTACCGATGACGTCATGAAGGGCGTCGTGTCGATTCCGCATGGGTTCGGCCATGGCCGCAAGGGCGTCGGCCTGTCCGTGGCAGCGGCAAAACCCGGCGTTTCGATCAATGACCTGACCGATACGGAGCGGTTCGATCCGCTGTCCGGCAATGCCGTGCTGAACGCGGTATCGGTGACGGTGGAGAAGGTCGAGGCGCTGGTCGCGGCGGAATAACCTCGTCATCGGAATAATCCCGTCATCCCGAGAAATCCCCTCGTCATCCTGAACTTGTTTCAGGACCCCTCGAGACCGCGCACAGCCTTTGGAGGCCCTGAAACGAGTTCAGGATGACGAATAAGGTCGCAAATCAGGCCATTCCTCCCTTGACCCTCTGCCGCCCTTTCGCCAAAGCAGCGCGTAAATATTGCACCTCCTTTTTTGGCACGCGAAGAAAGTCTTCATCTTGTCCGATACGAAGCCGCTCAGCTTCCAGCAGATCATCCTCAAACTCCATCAATATTGGGGTGATCGCGGCTGCGCGATTTTGCAGCCCTATGACATGGAGATGGGGGCGGGGACGTTCCACACGGCGACGACCTTGCGGGCGCTCGGCCCCGATCCGTGGAATGCCGCCTTTGCCCAGCCCTGCCGCCGTCCGACCGATGGCCGCTATGGCGAAAATCCCAACCGGCTGCAGCATTATTACCAATATCAGGTAATCCTCAAGCCATCGCCACCGGACATTCAGCAGCTCTATCTCGACAGCCTGTCGGTAATCGGCATCGATCCGATGCTCCACGACATCCGCTTCGTCGAGGATGACTGGGAAAG
>NZ_PYIA01000146.1:0-17027 GCF_013265645.1 Sphingopyxis sp. BSNA05
GGGCCGGATCACGGGCCTTGATGGAATCGAGATAAGCACCGAGTTCCCGAAACATATATTTCCTCCGGATGTTGCGAAGACCATAAACTAGGCACGACAGGCAGGGATTTCCAGTTCTTTTTTGCAACCGACCTGGCATTGGTGCTTTTCAAAAGCATCGTTATCACTATATTAGATTAATATTCATCTACTGATCGAAGGCTTCGATAATGTCGACCTACCTGCCCACGCTCAAGCAACTGCAATATCTCGTGGCACTGAAAGAACATGGCCATTTCGGCAAGGCGGCGGAATCCTGTTTCGTCACCCAGTCGACCCTTTCGGCCGGCATCAAGGAACTGGAAGCGCTGCTCGATATCGTGCTGGTCGAACGCACCCGCAGGGTGGTCCGTTTCACCGAATTGGGCAACCAGATGGTCGAGAAGGCCTATCGCATCCTGCGCGAGGCGGAAGAGCTTTCCGAAATGGCGCGGTCCGCCGGCAAACCGCTGGCGGGGGATATCCGGATGAGCGTCATTCCGACCATCGCGCCCTTTCTCCTGCCGCGCCTTTTGCCGCAATTGCGCAAGGAACGTCCGGAACTAAAACTCTATCTGAAAGAAGAAACCAGTCAGGCGGCCTGCGATTCCCTGCATCATGGCCATGCCGACTGCGTTCTGCTGGCGCAACCCTTCCCCTGCGGTGATGTCGAGGCAGAGGTGCTGTTCAGCGACGAGATATTCGTGGCATTCCCGAAAGATGATCCGCGGGATCCGCCACCCCAGGTCGATCCGGCGACCATCGATGAAACACAATTGTTGCTGCTCGAAGACGGCCATTGCCTGAAGGACCATGCCCTCGCCGCCTGCAACCGGCCGGAATTGAGGGCCTCCGCGCGGATGATGGGAACCTCGCTGCACACGCTGGTGCAAATGGTCGATAATGGACTGGGCCTGACGCTGCTTCCGAAAATGGCGATCGACAGCGGCATATTGAACCACACGAATATCGTGGCAAGACCTCTGCGTTCAGATCGCGCGACGCGCGATATCGCACTGGTCTGGCGGAAGAACAGTCCCCGGCGCAGCGAGTTTCAGTTGCTGGCCGAAATCATGAAAGGCGCGCAGCACTGGGTCTCGAAAAACCAGTCGTAGCGCTTCTCTATTTTTCCCATTTTGCGAGGCATCGACATCGGACGCGCGTTCTTCGATCCATTTCGTCGCGCCGTCTGTCCGGGTTTCCTTCTTCCAGAACGGAGCCACGGTCTTGAGCTTGTCCATGATGAAGGAACAAGATTCGATTGCCGCGCCGCGATGATCGGATCCGGTCACCACCAGTACAATATTCTCCCCAACCGACAATTTCCCAACGCGGTGGATGATCGTGACCGCGTGTAGCGGCCAGTCGGCCAGCGCGGTTTCCGCGATCCTGCGCAAGGCCTTGTCGGTCATTGCCGGATAATGTTCCAGTTCAAGCGATTGCAGCTTGCCGTCATCGCGAACCTGCCCGACAAAGCTGGCGATCGCGCCGCCGCCCTGTCTTGCAACGTTAGCCGTTTCGACTCCGATGTCGAAATCCTCCGTCCCGACGATTAATTTGATCATCCGCCCGTTACCGGCGGAAAAATCGCCAGCTCCTGCGCCGACCCGACCGGGGTTGCCAGGACAGCATAATCCTGATCGAGGGCGAAACGCAATTTCCCCGTATCGGCGAAAATTTCGGCATAGATACCGCCTCGATCAACCAACATGGTCAGGACATCGCCGATTGTCCCGGTGTCGTCGTCCAGTTGCACCCGCTCCTGGTCCATGCCAAGCCGTTCCCGCACCCAGGCGAAATAGACTATGTCGAGCGAACGCGTCATCAGTCCATATGCTTCAGGCCGACGCGCAGATAATCCCAGCCCGTGATCAGGGTCAGGATCGCTGCGGCCCACAAAGTCCACAGACCGACGGTCTGGACGACCGGAAATTGCGGCAGGCCGCCCGCCAGAATGAGCGCGCCGAGCGAAATCATCTGAAAACCGGTCTTCCACTTGGCGAGTTGCGACACGGGCACGCTGATCTGCAGTCCGGCGAGAAACTCCCGGAGCCCGGAAACGGTGATTTCACGTAACAATATAACAATCGCCGCGATCGTGTGCCATCCATTGATATCGCGGGTGAAGATCAGCATCAGCACAACTGCAGCGACCATGATCTTGTCGGCGATCGGGTCTAGAAATATGCCCAGTTTGGATACCGTGCCCTGCGACCGCGCAAGATAGCCGTCGAAATAGTCGGTCACCGCCATCAGGCAATAGAGACCGAAGGTCAGCAGATAATCAATCGGAAGCGGTTGCGAGCGGGCCGTCTCGAAGTTCGGCCAGAGCAGAAAAACCAGAATCGGCACCGCGAATATCCGCGAGAGCGTCAATATGTTCGGCAAGTTCAGCATCGTGGCTCTCGCATAGACAGATTTCCGCGAAATGAAAATTGTTTCAGCCTACCTGAGCGGAAATTCCTCAACCGGGCTATTCGCGATGGGATTTGACCCCAAGGCTGAATGGGCTAAGGATGGGGCAACGCCCTTCCTTCGCTCGAAAAGAGATTTTCATATTATGCAAAATACTGCGCATTTGCTGCGGACGCGAAGGTTTTTGCCGCTGTTCCTGACCCAGTTGCTCGGGGCATTTAACGACAATCTCTTCAAATTTTCGATGGTCATTCTTGTGACCTACGGCATTTACGAGAGCGAATCCGAGGATTTCGCGTTCAATGCCCTGGCTTCCGGCCTGTTCATCCTGCCGTTCTTCCTGTTCTCGTCGCTCGCCGGCCAGCTGGCAGACAATTACGACAAGGCGCGAATCACGCGCTTCGTCAAAACGCTGGAGATATTCATCGCTATTGTCGGCGGGATCGGGCTGTGGCTGCATTCGATTCCGGTCATGCTGACCGCCTTGTTTCTTCTGGGCCTGCAATCCACCTTTTTCGGTCCGATAAAATATGCGGTTCTCCCGCAACATCTGGAGAAAGATGAGGTGCTTGCCGGAACCGGACTGGTCGAAGCGGGAACCTATATCGCGATTTTGGCGGGTACGATTCTGGGCGGGATCATCATCGATCGCGATGGCAACGGCGTAGAGATCGCGGTCGCCGCGGTTTTCGTGGTCGCTCTGATCGGCCGTATCGCCGCCCAGTTCATGCCGCCGGCCCCGGCGCAAAAGAGGTCGAGAAGATCGACTATAATTTTGTACGCTCCTCGATCCGGCTGATTTCCGCGACCCTGCACGTCCGCCGACTATATCTTGCCATTATCGCGATCAGCTTTTTCTGGACCATAGGATCGGTGATGATCATCCAGTTTCCACCGCTGGTGGAAAATGTGCTTACGGCCACGCCGCAAGTCGCCAGCCTTTTTCTCGGCGTATTCTCCATCGGCATCGCGATCGGATCCGTTCTGGTCAACCGGTTGCTCAAAAGCGAGGTTTCGGCGCGTTTTGCCCCGGCTAGCGTGATCCTGATGGGAGTATTCGTCCTCATTCTCTATTTTATAGCACGCAGCTGGCAGGGCTTGCCGGACGGCCAGCTCTATACGTTCGAAACCTTCATCGTCCATGATGGTGCATGGGCGCTACTGGGCACGCTCGGCGGTGTTTCGATATTCGGGGGTATGTTCGTCGTGCCCCTATATGCCTTTCTGACGACCACGGTCGATATCAGCCAGACCGCGCGCACGATTGCCGCGAACAATGTCGTCAATTCGGGCTGTATGGTCATGGGCGCCCTGGTCGCACTGGGACTCAGCATGCTGGGCGTTTCCACGACCGAACAGTTGTTGCTGGTTGCGGCCATGTGCCTGGTGGCGGCATGGCTTGGCCAGCAGCTTCACCGCGCCTGCGACTAGACGGTCGCCAGAAGCGTTTCAGACAATGAACATGTAAAACGCAGTAAAGAAGGCAAGGAAGCTAAGCAGAAACAGGCTGACGTCTTCCCCGAGTCCCTTTTGCTTTGCGACCGATACTCTGTCCGAATCTTGCTTGTCTGTCCCGATATCCGCGATTTTTAGCGGTAAGCCGCGGCGGAAGCTGTGCCGTAAGCCGTCATCCGGCAGAATCAATGGTCTCGAAGTCTCTCTATCCATGGCCTTGGTTAACAACTTGTTAGGCATATGTTCCAGCCCGAAATCGGCCGCTGTGGTTAACGTCTTGAATTGGCACAGGCCTTGGAACCCTAGGGCTACAGGAACCGGGCCCGGCATAAATTAACCTTGGACAGGCCGGATTTAGTTAAGCGCTCAATTTATCAGGCAAAATTAAGACCTGTGTGATCTTTGCAACTGATTGGCGATATTGTGATTTTCAACAATAAGATGGTTGATTTCAGTAGGCTGTTATGCCAAAGATCGCTGCGTATTAAGTGAAATGCGAAACCCTGAAGGAGCAAATTATGCGTTTCGGTAAAATTGGAATGGCTGCAGCTGCAGCCGCATCGCTTGTAAGCGCACCCGTTTTGGCTCAGGCTACCCAGCCTGTTTCTTCTGTTGCACGTACCAGCGCAACTGTTGAAGGCGAAAATGATCTCGAAGGCGGCTCCGGTATCATCATTGCAATTCTTGCAGCAGCAGCAGTGATTGCTGGCATCATCATCGCAGCCGACGGCAGCGAAGATACGCCAACCTCCCCCTGAACCAGTTCAGACACAGAATTTGAAAATGGCGGCCCTTCGGTCGCCATTTTTTTGGCTGTTCGGCTCATGGGAAGCGTCAATCTCGCGTTCTGTTTTCAGACGTGAGGACAAGCCGCAAAGCCTTTGGTTGCACATTCGGAACAGACTACCCATATCTGGTTTCATGACAGAAAATCAGCAACATGGCCTGCAACAATGGCACGGCACAACAATCCTATCGGTACGGAAAAATGGCAAGGTCGTCGTCGTAGGCGACGGTCAGGTATCGATGGGTCAGACGGTAATGAAGCGCAATGCCCGTAAGGTGCGGCAATTGCACGACGGCTCGGTGATCGGTGGCTTTGCCGGCGCGACTGCCGATGCCTTCACCCTGTTCGAGCGGCTCGAAGCCAAACTGGAACGGCATAACGGGCAATTGATGCGCGCGGCTGTCGAACTTGCCAAGGACTGGCGTACCGACAAATATCTGCGCAATCTGGAAGCGTTGATGATCGTGGCCGACAAGGATATCACGCTCATCCTGACCGGTAACGGAGACGTTCTGGAGCCCAATGAAGGCATAGCGGCGATCGGTTCGGGCGGAAATTTTGCGCTCTCGGCCGCTCGCGCCCTGATGGATTACGAAAAAGACGCAGAAAAGCTCGCCAGAAAGGCGATGGAGATCGCCGCAGAGATCTGTGTCTATACCAATGACCAGACCACGATCGAAATGCTCGACAGCGAAAGCTGAATATAGTCAGCCCCGTAATATCAAGAATGAAGAGAAAATCAGCATGCAGGCGAACCTGACCCCCAAAACCATCGTCAAGTCACTGGACGAGCATATAATTGGACAGCAAGATGCCAAGCGCGCTGTCGCCGTTGCCCTGCGCAACCGCTGGCGCCGCCAGAGGCTTCCCGCCGAACTGCGCGAGGAAGTTACGCCCAAGAATATCCTGATGATCGGCCCCACGGGCTGCGGCAAGACGGAGATTTCGCGGCGTCTGGCAAAACTGGCCGATGCGCCCTTTATCAAGGTTGAAGCCACCAAGTTTACGGAAGTCGGCTATGTCGGTCGCGACGTCGAGCAGATTGCCCGCGATCTGGCTGAGGAAGCCGTGCGGCTGGAACGCGAGCGCCGGAGAATGGCAGTGCACGAGGCGGCGGCGGAAGCGCCATGAACCGCCTGCTCGATGTATTGTGTGGCGAGAATGCCAGCGAAGCCACACGCGAAAGCTTTCGCCAGCGGGTGGTCGACAATCATATGAACGACACCGAGATCGAGATCGAGGTCGAAGACACGCCCAATATGCCGATGGATATTCCCGGCATGGGTGGCCAGGTCGGCATGATCAACCTCTCGGACATGATGGGAAAGGCATTCAACCAGACGCGTATGAAACGCCGCAAGATGCGGGTAGCGGACGCATGGGACAAACTGGTCGAGGAAGAATCCGACAAACGTCTCGATGACGAGGATATCTCGCGCGCCGCAATCACCGACGCCGAATCCAACGGCATTGTCTTTTTGGACGAGATCGACAAGATCGCGGTCAGCGATGTGCGCGGCGGATCGGTCAGCCGGGAAGGCGTCCAACGCGACCTGCTTCCATTGATCGAGGGGACGACGGTTGCGACCAAATATGGTCCGATGAAAACCGATCATATCCTGTTCATCGCCTCCGGTGCCTTTTCGATATCGAAACCCAGCGATATGCTTCCCGAATTGCAGGGCCGCCTGCCCATCCGGGTGGAATTGCGAGCGCTGACCGAGGCTGATTTCGTCCGAATATTGACCGAGACCCGGGCCAATCTGCCGGAACAATATGTCGCCTTGCTCGGGACGGAAGATGTCACGATCAAGATCACTGACGATGCAATCGGAAAACTGGCCGAAATTGCCGCGAACGTGAACGAAACAGTCGAGAATATCGGCGCGCGGCGGCTGCAGACGGTCATGGAAAAACTGCTAGAGGAAATCAGCTTCAACGCAGAGGACCGGGCTGGCGAGGAAATCGTCATCGACAGGGCCTATGTCGAGAAACAGCTTTCCGATGTCGCGAAGGATACCGACCTGTCCAAATATGTGTTGTGATGGTAAAAGCGGATAGTCGCCGGCGCTTTTCTGCTTGTTACAGAAGGCTCTGTCATTTGAAAACCGGATGGCAGGACTGTAACGCAATCGCCTGGCTCCGCGAAAAAGGCAGAGACAAACGAAAAGAGAATGTGATGATACGAACCGCTTTGACATTGTCTTCCGTTGCAGCGCTGGCCCTGTCGGCCTGCACCGAACCGGCGTCGGATACAGCTAGCGAAGCTGCCGGCGAGACGGAAAGCAAACCGGCAACCGTGATTGAACCCGTTACCGCGGCAGAAAGCATCGATGCCGGACTGGCCGTGGGTGAACAGGTCCCCCTGGACGTCCGCCTACTGGCCAATGACCGCGAAACGAATTTCAGCGCAATTCTGGAGGATGGCCCTGCCCTCGTGGTGTTCACGCGGTCGGTCGAATGGTGCCCTTATTGTCAGACACAGTTGAAGTCGATCAACGCGATTGTCGATGATCTGAAGGAGCGCGGCTATACGCTTTATGGCCTCAGCTATGACAGCCCGGCGCAGCAGGACCGTTTTTCGAAGAACCAGATGCTGCAATATGAAATGCTGTCCGACCAGTCTTCGGCGGTGATCGACGGCTTCGGGCTGCGGGATCCGCAATATACTGAAGGGCGCGCCGCCGGCGTGCCATATGCATCGGTCTATCTGATCGACAAAAGCGGCACGGTCATCGCAAAAACGGTATCCGGTGACTATAAAAAGCGGCCGAGCAACGAACAGATCCTGGCGCTCGTCGACTCCATCTAACCATCGGCTTTTGCCGGCTAATTGCTGGCAGCTTTATCTTCTCTGCGGGCCTTCGGTTCATTGTCATTGGCGGCCAGACGATCGGATTCGGGTAGCACAGCAAGCTTCCATTTCTTGGCATCATCCAGATATTTGACAGCCAGGGCCTGCACCTCTTCCGGGGTGATGGCCGTATAATCGCGCAACAAAGTTTGCAGCGCCGTAAATTTCCGGGGATTATAGCTCGCGCCTTCCAGCTGGCTCATCCAGAAACTATTGCCACTGGAGGCTCGGGCGATCAACTGACGCAGGGGCTCCACAACCCTTTGCAATTCATCCGCGCTGACTGGTTTCTCGCGCAAATCCTCGGCGATCAGGTCGACGACATTGTAGAAGCGATCAATATTATCGGGTGTCAGCTGACTTTGCGCGCCAATATAGCCTCCCGATTCGAACTCGACCGGCCAGCTGTTGATGACTTGCGGACTGTAGCTGGCGCCCTGCTGAGAGCGCAGTATCTCGAACAGCCGGTCATTGAAAATCGAGGCCAGCACTTCCAGCTTGCGGCTTTCGCGGACATTGTCGAGTCCGCCACCGGTCGGCCATGCGACCATGGCAGCCGCCCTTTCCCTGTCCCCCTTGTGGACCAATATTTCCGGCCCGGCTTGCGGCGTCGGGAATTGCGGAGCAAGGGCATCGGGCACAATCGCCTGGGCCTCGCGCTTTTTCAATGCGCCGAATGTCTTGAGAATGGACTCGACCGCCTCGTCGCGATCGAAGTCACCGAACAGCATCACTTCGATCGGCCCGCTGGCCAGTATCGGTTTCCAGAATGTCCGGAAATTTTCTGCTGTCAGCTGGTTGAAATCCTCCTTGTCCGGCGTCTTCCAGCGCGGATCCTTGCCACGGACCAGCCATTCAAGATCGCGTCCCAGGACCGCCTGGGGCGAAGCGGAGAAGCTGTCATAGCTGATCAGTGCTGCGGCTTTGCTGCGGATGACAGGCGCTGCGTCCCAGCGCGGGAACGCGAGTTTCGCCGCTATCAGATGCAGTTGATCTTCAAGATCAGACGGCCGGGTGTCGGCCGAAATCTCGAACGCGTCATTGTCGATCCCGAAGGCCAGACCGATCCGCCGTCCGGTCGTGATCTTGTCCAGTTCTTCCTGTCCGAGATCACCGACACCGCTGGCCATCAGCGCCATGGCACCCGACCATGCCAGCGTTTCCTGTTCGGAGGACAGGCCGCTATAGCCCTTGCCGAAGCGGACATTGACCATGATCTTGTTACGCTCGGCGTTGTTCGGGAACATCAGCACCCTGACGCCATTGGCCAGCACCAGTTTTTCGATATCGAACCGGTCATTTTTTCGGTGGACAGGACCGCGCCTTTTTTCCCGATCTTTTTCAGGGTTTCAAATCCGATATCGGACTGGGTGACACGCACATCGCTCGCCGCGTCGACGGTGCGCTGCAGGGCCTGGGCCAGCCTGACATTGCCATTGTCAACAACATCTGGAGATGTCAGCAAAGCGCGCGTAGCAACGCCGGTGAATAGTTTCTGCGTTGAGCCGAGCAGCCGCTCCGGCGTGTACATATCCCGCATCGCGCGAAATACATCGAGCGCGACCTGCGGCGTGGCTATGGTCTCGCGAATATCTACAGCGTTGACGATGTCGTCGGCCTGCTTGCGGGCAGCTTCGGTCTGATAGCTTTCCACTCCGATCGCCAGCGCGGCATCAAATTCTGCAATCTCCCGAGCTATATCCTGTTCGGACGGCGCGGTGGTCGTCGCGTCGGCGATAACGGCCCGCACATCCTCGAGCGCGGCTTCCCAGTCGTCGCCCAGCGGAATGATGTTGATAAAGGTTCCGTCCACGGAACGGCTGACATCATCCTGGCCGACACTTGCCTGCAAATAACTGCCTCCGGCTCGCGCCCGGGCTTCCAGTCGGCGATTGATCAGTTGCAATGCAAGGAGATCAATCAATATTTGCTGGTTATATTCTATCGTATCCTCGACCTGTTCCCAGGGGCGCGCGATGACCATCGAGATGAAACGGGGCAATGTGGGTTCGATGACGATCCGGCTGATTTCCGCATTGTCCCGGACTTCCCCAAAATCGGGAATGATGCCCGCTTCGCCTTTGCCCTGCCATTGCGAGAAATGCTTGTTCAGCAATTCCTCGAACAGCGCCGGGTCTCCGTCGCCGGCAATGACGATCACGGCCATCTCGGGGCGATACCAGCGCTGATGGAAAAGTTGCAGCATTTGCGGCGTGGCCGCGCCCAATGTTTCCGGCGTGCCGATCGGCGCCCGTTCCGCGAGGCGCTGGCCAGCAAAGAAAAGTTCGCGGGTCGCGTTTTGCACATCCGACTGGGGACCAGCGCGTTCGCGCAATTCCGCCAGTACCACGGGGCGCTCGGCGTTGACGGCCGTAATGCTCAGGCCCGGAGATTGTACCATGCCCGATAATATTTTGAGGCTCTCATCGAGACTGGCCCGGCTGGCATTGGGAAGGTCCAGCTCGTAAACGGTTTGCGTCGGTGTGGTCTCGGCATTGCTGTCGCTGCCGAAGGTTGCGCCCAGTCTCTGCCAGACACGCTTCGCCTCCCCATCGGCACATGGGTCGAACCGCGAAAGGTCAGGTGCTCCATGAAATGGGCAAACCCCTGTTCCTTTTCGGTCTCCATCAGTGAGCCGACATCGAGCCGCAAGCGGATCGAGACCTGCCCCGGCGGGACGCCATTATGCTTGACGGCGTAGCGCAACCCATTGTCCAGAACACCAAAGGTCCAGCTTTTGTCGACCGGCACATCGCTATTTTCGTAAAGCCAGGGCACTTCTTCTTCGGCCTGGGCCTCTTCTGCATGGGCCGTTACGGGGATCGCCAGCAGAGCAAACAGCAGCAACAACAGGGAAAGACGGGGAGACAGACGCGGGGATCTAGGTTTCATGCATCGGATATAAGCAGGCTCAATCTGACTGGCCAGTGAATATTCCCGTCATCCTCCTGCGTCTGCTTGTCTTTAGCCCTTGATCGCTCCGTATATAATCGCCAGATAACAGTCATGTTGATTGAAACCGAAAAACACCAAACCCGTCGACCCTCAAATTCCTGCTGGGGCAAACTGTGATGTCCGAGGGAACCCGCGACTTCGCCTCGCCGGAAGATGCCGAGGTATCTCCGCTGGCCGAAGCGCTATTCACGCTGGGCGACGTAACCGGCGTATTCTTCGGTTCGGATTTCATTTCGGTGACTTGCGGACCTGGCGCGGACTGGAGCGACCAGAAGCCGCAGGTGTTGAGCATCTTGCTCGACCATTTCTCGGCCGGATTGCCATTGTTCAAGCCGGGCAGCGCCGGCGAGATCATCGTGCCCCCCGAAGAGGAAGTGCACGATGATCCGGAAGACGCGGACATTGTCGCGCAGATCAAGGAACTGATCGAAACGCGGGTTCGACCGGCGGTTGCCAATGACGGCGGCGATATCATCTATCGCGGCTTCAACAAGGGCACGGTATTTCTGAAAATGCAGGGCGCATGCGCTGGGTGCCCGTCATCCACAGCAACACTGAAACATGGTATTGAGTCGCTGCTGAAACATTATGTTCCGGAAGTCACCGAAGTCCGGGCTGCTTAAATATTATCAGAAGTAAATATTATCAGAAGAAGGCAGAGCAATGAATTCTCCTCTCGGTCAAGCAGCGCTGGATCAGCTGTTTCTCGAAGCCCGCACCTATAATGGTTACCACGACAAGCCGGTTTCGGTAGAGCAACTGCACGCGATCTGGAATTTGATGAAAATGGGTCCAACCAGCGCCAACATGTTGCCGGCCCGTCTGATCTGGTGTCACAGCCAACAATCCCGCGATCGCCTGGCCGATCTGTCTGCCGAGGGCAATCAGGACAAGATACGCAAGGCGCCGGTCGCCGTGATCATAGGCATGGACCAGAATTTTCACGAGCATCTCCCGGAATTGTTCCCGCATGCCGATGCCAAAAGCTGGTTTGAGGGCGACGCCGAGGCCCGCAAAGTCCACGCGATGCGCAACAGCTCGCTCCAGGGCGCCTATTTTATTCTGGCCGCGCGCGCGCTCGGCCTCGACACCGGTCCGATGTCCGGCTTTGACAATGATGCCGTCGACAGGGAGTTTTTCGGCGACCAGCCCCATGTCAAATCGAATTTCATTTCGACTTTGGGCTATGGCGACCCGGCAACGATATTTGACCGCAGTCCGCGCCCGACATTCGACAAATTCAACAGCCTGATCTGACCGGTTGATGGGCGAGCGCCTTCTCGCGATCGACACGGCCAGCATCGCATGTTCCGTAGCGCTGTTCGAAGATGGAGCGCTGATCGCGTCGGAATATGCCGAAATCGGCCGCGGCCATGCGGAAAAGCTGATCCCGATGATCGCAAAACTACCCGAACGCGGCCACGCCAGCCGGATTCTGGTCAATTACGGCCCGGGTAGCTTTACCGGTGTCCGGATAGGCATCTCCGCTGCCAAGGCGCTCGCCCTGGCCTGGAGCGCGGAAATCCACGGATATAATTGCCTTGCGCTGGTAGCCGCGCAGGCGCTCGATCAGTTGGACCAGCCACAGCCGGTCTGCGTCGCGATGCTGGCCGGCCATGGTGAATATTTTCTGCAGAATTTTTCCGGAACAGGCGAACCGTCAGACGAATTTGCTTCGCTCACGCCCGAACAGGCCGCAAGCCGGGTTGATGCTGATGTGATAGCCGGATCCGCTGCGGTGGAACTGGCCGCACTGGTCGGTGGCAAAAGCATTTTCCGATATTGCCAAATGCCGCCCAAATCTCTTTAGTGTCCAGAGACATGAAAAATCTTCCTGCCAAACCAAATTACGGGCGCAAACCTGACGCCCAGCCAGCAAAACCGGTCTGATCGATGGCAACTCGCCAAAGCCCATGGGAGGATGAGGGTGTTGATCCGGTCGTTATCCGGACCGGCGATTTGAATGATCTGAGTGATGTCATGCACGTCATGGAACATGCCTTTCCAAAGACTTACGGCGAAGGATGGAATCACCATCAGTGTAGATCAATGCTTTCAATGCCTAATGCGAGACTATTGATTGCAGAATGCAAAGACATGATCTGCGGTTTTCTAATCAGTCGACAGGCTGCGGATGAAGAAGAACTTCTGATGATCGCGGTTTCGCCGGCCTATCAGAGCCGAGGCGTCGGCTACCAATTGCTCGACCAAATGTTAAAAACCGCACAAAGCCATGGGGTTTCTGCCGTTTTTCTGGAAATGAGAGCGGATAATACAGCGCAGAAACTCTATACCAAATTCGGTTTCGAAAGGATTGGACTGCGCAAGGCCTATTATACTGGCCCCAATAAGGAAAAATTCGACGCGGTTACTTACAAGGCAATGTTAACCATTTAAACTAATGTATCGGCGAGTTTGACTGTTGCAGCCAGCGACCTTTCGTGTAAATACCAGTGCGCAAAATATGCAATATAAAAATAATGGTCGCACAAAGGTATTAGAATATGACAGAGGAAGAAATTGCTCTGAATGAGACGTTGATTACGCTCACTTCAGACATTGTTGCTGCACATGTCAGCAATAACAGCGTCGCGGTATCTGATTTGCCGCTCATCATTAGCAGTGTTCACGGAGCGCTCGCCTCCCTTTCGGGGCAGGCAGCAGAGCAGGCACGTCCCGAGCCTGCTGTTCCGGTCAAATCATCAATAAAGCCGGATTATGTCATCTGCCTGGAAGATGGCAAGAAGCTGAAAATGCTGAAACGCCACCTGATGACACATTACGGGATGACGCCCGAAGATTATCGCGCGAAATGGGGCCTTCCCAACGATTATCCGATGGTTGCTCCCAATTATGCGGAAAAGCGCCGGCAACTTGCAAAGGCCATCGGCCTCGGCAAGAAAAAGGGTCAAAAGAAATAAACCGGTTTCTTATTGCGCTGAATTTGGAAAATTGCGGCACGCTTGCCGCAATTTTCCCTTTGCAATATGCCCTGCCCCGCATAGAGTCTTCCCCAGCGTAACGGAAAGGTTCCATGCCGCAAAAAATTGATCTTGAAGCACTATGTGCTGAAAAGGGCTCCGCATCACCGACCAGCGTCGGGTGATTGCCCGTGTCATATCCGATGCCGAGGATCATCCCGACGTCGAGACCCTGCACGAGCGCGCCTCAGCGGTAGATCCCCGTATTTCCATAGCGACCGTCTACCGGACGGTCCGCCTGTTTGAAGAAGCCGGCATTCTGGACCGTCACGATTTCGGCGACGGCCGGGCGCGTTATGAAGCGGTCCCGGAAGCCCATCACGATCATCTGATTGATGTCGAAACCGGAAAAGTCATCGAATTTGTCGATCCGGAGCTTGAGGCGTTACAGAAGCAGATTGCCGAAAAGCTCGGCTATCGCCTGGTTGACCACCGTATGGAGCTATATGGCGTATCACTCGCCAGAAAAACCTGAGGTGCCGCACCCCGACCCGGAGGCAAGGCCTTGTGACACCCAGCCAATGGCTTATCGGTTGTGGAGCGGAGCGTCACCAATGGGTTATCTGAGATTTGCCTTGCGCATGGCCATCCTGGTCATGGCCTTGGTTGTCTGCATCCCCTTTTACTACGTCTGGCGACTTTTCGGCCTGTCCAATCCCTGGCCGCGCACCTTTCTGAAAATTGCCGCCTTCGCCTGCGGCGCGCGCGTTAACATCGTCGGCACGCCGATCAAACGGGACGTCTTCTTCATATCCAATCATCTGTCGTGGGTGGATATTGCGATACTGGGCGGCCATAGCGGCACGGCTTTTGTGTCCAAGGAAGAAATCAGCCGATGGCCGGTAATCGGCTGGCTCTGCAAGCTCAACGATACGGTCTTCGTCTCTCGATCAGACCGGATGGGTATCGCGCAGCAGATAAACCAGTTGCGCGATGCCTTGGAAGAGACCTGGGCGATAACGATCTTCCCCGAGGGCACCACGACCGACGGCTCCACCCTGCTCCCTTTCAAAGCGCCTCTGCTGAAAGTGCTGGAGCCGCCCCCTCCCGGCATTCTGGTGCAGCCGATTTTCCTGAACTACGGACAATATGCCCATGAGGTCAGCTGGACCGGCGAAGAGAGCGCTCAGGCGAATGCCTGGCGGCTACTGACCCGTCGCAGCAGTTTTCTGGTCGAAGTCCATTTTCTCGAGCCATTCGATCCGGACCATTATTCCTGTCGCAAGGATATCGCAGCAGAGGCGAGACGACGGATTGTCGAGCCGCTTTCGGCTTCCCTGGGGGGCAAACCCATTGTATAGGCGCGCTCTATGACCCAGGCTGATCCCAAAAATTCCATATAAAATCCTTCGGCTGCCAGATGAACGTCTATGATGGCGAGCGGATGTCAGAACTGCTCGTCGACCAGGGTATGAGCGCGGCGGAAAGCGGCGAAGACGCCGACCTTGTTGTGCTGAATACTTGCCACATCCGCGAGAAGGCGGTCGACAAGGTCTATTCGGATATCGGACGCCTGCGCCGCAAAGACGGCAGCAGCCCGATGATCGCGGTTGCCGGTTGCGTCGCGCAGGCGGAGGGCAAGGAAATCTCCCGCCGCGCGCCCAGCGTCGACATTGTCATCGGACCACAGGCTTATCACCGGCTGCCGGAACTGATGGAGGTTGCGAAATCGGGCAAGAAGGCGCTCGACACGGACATGCCAGCGATATCGAAATTCGACATCCTGCCCTCCCGCGGCAAACAGGCCCGGCCGACCGCCTTTCTGACGGTTCAGGAAGGTTGCGACAAATTCTGTACTTACTGCGTGGTGCCCTATACACGCGGCGCTGAAATTTCGCGCCCGTGGGCAGATCTGGTCAACGAAGCGAAGGCTCTGGTCGATGGCGGCGCCTGTGAAATCACATTGCTCGGCCAGAATGTGAATGCATGGACCGGCGAGGATGACAAGGGCCGGCACCAGGGGCTCGACGGCCTGATCCGCGCGCTGGACAGGATCGAGGGTCTGAAGCGGATTCGCTATATGACCAGCCATCCGAATGACATGACCGATGGCCTGGTCACGGCCCACGGCGAGGTTGGCTCGCTCATGCCCTTCCTGCATCTGCCCGTGCAATCGGGGAGCGACAGGATCCTCAAGGCGATGAACCGTTCGCACAGCGCGCAAAGCTATCTCGATATTCTCGAACAGATGCGCAAGGTGCGGCCGGATATTGCGCTGTCCGGCGACTTCATCGTCGGTTTCCCCGGAGAAACCGATCAGGACTTCGAAGAGACCTTGCAGATTGTGCGCGAAGCCAATTATTCTCAGGCCTTCTCGTTCAAATATTCCCCCCGTCCGGGCACACCCGCGGCGGGAATGGACGAGCAGATTGCTCCGGAAGTGATGGACGAGCGGCTGCAGAGACTGCAGGCCCTGCTCAACGAACAGCAATATGCGTTCAACCAGCAGACCGTCGGCAAGACAACCGATATCCTGCTTGAGCGCCAGGGCAAGCTGGATGGCCAGTTGATTGGGAAGACTCCTTGGCTGCAATCGGTCCATATCATTTCGCCGGATCTTGAAATCGGCGACCTGGTCGACGTCGAAATCACCCGTGCCGGCCCCAACAGCCTGACCGGCCAAATAAAAGAAAGACTTGCTGCCTGATGGCCCAGAAAACGAGGCCGGCAACACCGGCAATCTCACCACGGTGGATCTGGAATTTGACGATCCCCAGATATTGGGTGATCTGTTCGGTGAATATGACCGGAATATCGTGGCCATCGAGAACCGGCTCGGCGTCTATATCGCCGCTCGCGGCACGAAATTGAAGATCGAGGGTGAGGAAGAAGCCGTGTCCCAGGCGCGCGCGGTTCTGACCGGTATTTATAACCGTCTTGAACAAGGCCAAGAGATCGATGCCGGAGCGGTCGAGGCCATTATTGCCATGGCCGCCGATCCGCGCGTTGCAAAAGCCGCAAAACAGTCCTCAACCGGAGTAACGGCAAAGAAAGTGGATGTCGCCGACGCCCCGAAGGTCATGATCCGCACGCGCAAGAAGACGATTTTTCCGCGCTCCGTCCGGCAAGCCCATTATATGGAAGCCCTGGCTCGCGACGACATGATTTTCGCTCTGGGACCGGCAGGGACCGGCAAAACCTATCTCGCTGTAGCGCAAGCGGTGTCGCAGCTTGTCAGCGGTTCGGTGGACCGGCTCATCCTGTCCCGCCCAGCGGTCGAAGCGGGCGAGAAAATCGGCTTTCTTCCGGGCGATCTCAAAGAGAAAGTCGATCCGTTCCTGCGCCCTCTTTACGACGCGCTTTACGACACGCTACCCGCTGAGCAGGTCGAACGGCGGATTGAAAGCGGCGAAATCGAGATTGCTCCGATTGCCTTCATGCGTGGCCGGACGCTGTCCGATGCCTTTGTCATTCTCGACGAGGCCCAGAACACAACGGCCGCACAGATGAAAATGTTCCTCACCCGTTTTGGCATGAACAGCCGGATGGTAATTTGCGGCGACCCCAAACAGGTTGACTTGCCGCGCGAAGCCACTTCTGGACTGGCTGACGCGGTGTCCAA
>NZ_PYIA01000147.1:0-16599 GCF_013265645.1 Sphingopyxis sp. BSNA05
CCCACAGTGATGCAGCCACGGCTGCTGCAATAAGGCTGAATGTAATGGCGCGTCGTTTCAACGATATAGTTCCCCAGCATAGGCGTTCATATGAATTATATCCTATAATCATTGAACAGAATTACTAATTCTGTCAAATATTTAACAAATATAGGCATATTTTTATGTTGTGCGGCACAAGCCATAGTGGAAAGCCTCCTGACAAAGCGACTAAGTAATTGAAATTGTGCGAGCTTTAACCTGAAACAGAATTAGTAATTCTGTTTCAGGGAGTCCTACAAGCCAAAGTCTGTGCAAAATCAGTGAGGTAAACCTCGTCGCCTATGCGTCAGCGGCGGCGTCTTCCGTTGTTTGTGCAAACAACGGAAGGAGGATAAACTTATGTCATGGCAACTCTACGCTGGCGATGGCCAGCGCAAGTATCTCAACCAACAAGAGCGTGAAGCGTTTCTTACAGCCGCCGCCGCGCATCCGATCCCGAAGGTGCGTACCTTATGCGCCGTGATGGCGCTAACCGGCTGCCGCGTATCGGAAGCGCTGGCGCTCACGGCCGATAGGGTCGATGCCGCCGATAAGGTCATCATCTTTGAAAGCCTGAAGAAACGCCGCAGCGGGCACTATAGGGCTGTGCCCGTGCCGAACGAGTTGATGGCCGACCTGACGCGCATTCATTTTCTGCCATCTCTCTGGGGCAGGGATGATCAGGGGCGCGGCGTGCGCCTGTGGGGGATGAATAGAACCTCCGCCTGGCGGCATATCAAGGCCGTCATGGCCGAGGCTGAAATTGTCTCTGGCGCACGGGCAACGCCCCGTGGCTTGCGGCATGGCTTTGGCGTTGCGGCAGTTTCGGCAGGTGTGCCGCTTAACCTCGTCCAGCGCTGGCTGGGGCACGCCCAGATCAGCACCACCGCCATCTACGCCGATGTCATGGGACCAGGGGAAAGGACGCTGGCGGCCCGTATGTGGCAATAGCATCATCTCGGTCAGGGTCACGGCTGCTGCTGCCTTTGGTGGCGGAGGGCAGAGTGGCCCAAATGGCCGTCTCTCCGAGATTGCTGCCGTCCCTCACCATGAACGCCTTTTTGGCAGGCGGCACCTTGCTGTCCATGAGCGGCCCGCGCTAGCCATGACAAACAGAGCTTGCCTATGGCCCGTGTTGCTCAGGACAGCCGCGGCTTCAGACGCCCGCCTTTTGGTTGGCGTCCTTCGGGACAGCAACAATCAACCAAAAGGAGAGACGACAATGGGCCTCGATATGTATGCCTTGACCACCGACGAGAAACCACAACCGCCCGTGGACTTCAGCGGACCGGATGATGCCAGCCAGCTTCATTACTGGCGCAAGCACCCCAACCTGCACGGCTGGATGGAGCGCCTTTACCGCGAGAAGGGCGGTAAGGAAGACACCTTCAACTGCGTGTCGGTCGCGCTCAGCGCTGATGATATCCATCAGCTTGAGATCGACATTGAAGCCGGAAATCTGCCGCCCACCAGCGGCTTCTTCTTCGGAGCTAGCGACGGCACCGAGTCCGACGACGATCTGGCCTTCGTCGCCAAGCTCGTGCGGCGATCGAGGAAGGCAAGACGGTGTTCTACTCGTCGTGGTGGTAGCGCTCCGGCGCAGGAAAGCCCTCTCAGGAATGAGAGGGCTTTTTGTTTGCCATTGAGTCTAGCGGCATGAGGCAAGAAAAAAGGCGCTCACAATCAGAGCGCCTTTTCGTTTGGCAGAAATCTATCGTTCTCGATCAAGGGTGTTGTCACGATCTGGACGTATCTCATCCCGCGGACCAACTTGCGCCTCAATCTCCGCGTTGTTGGCGCCACGCGACTTAGCAATGTGGTCACTCATTGTAGGTTTTGATCTAATGGCACCAAGTGAGCTGGGTCTCCACCGTTCGCTATGAATTCCCGAGCATCCTCGATTGAACGGGCGAGGGCTTCAACTTTCTCAGCTCTCAGTTCTGAAAAGTGTTGAGAGACCTCCTCATCTGATCTTGAGTCGATCAATTTTGAGCGCAAATCTGACGTCTCCTGATCAACAGTTTTATTGTCATCAAACCATAGGTCTGCACTGCGCGCCTGACCCTCCGGTGGGCGATGTGTTCTGTCATGTCTCAAAATTAGCTTAGCAATTTGTTCAGGTGAGTTCGCTGCTATTACGGTATCGTTAGCGCAAACGTCCTTACAGATATAATGGTACTTCCCTTCCTCTGGCATCTCATGTTCCATCAATTGAACACGTTCATAGACTGTCCCCTCGTTTAGATGGTCATGGACGCGGTCATCTTCGAGAGGATCTCGAACAGTTATATCCATCTCAACGAGGTAGTGCCCTTCTGGAACCTCTGGCGTTGAGTCGTCTTTCACTAAGACAAAGTCATCAACTATTCCTGGTTTTGTCTGGTAAGTGAGCAGCGACCCATCCTTAAAAAGCTGAACATGATGACCGTTTACTTGCCCTAGGTTAAGGCCATCTGGTGACTGGCCGCCATCTGCACCAGCCTCATATTCGGCAATCTCTGCCATCGTCATTTGTTGGTCGTATTCCATTTCGGCAACCCTTTTAATTTATTACGTATAATAATTATTGTCCTAATTTGGAGAAGTTCAAGTATAAATATTACATAGCTATTTATATTTGATATGCGATTCTAGTTTTGTGGATGAACTCGCGGGCAAGGCCTACCCAATTGGGAGGGCTTTTCTTTTGCTGGTGAGGTTAGCGGCGCATGGTCAGGATGAAGATGCAGCCTTTGGCAACCAGTGCAGCGAATGGTGCATCCGGCAGGATGTCGGGATGCAGGTAGACGACGAAGCAAGTGATGCCATCGCCGCTGGGGCGAGGCTCGGCATGGCCGACCGGCTGGCCGTCAATGCTGACAATAAGAATGCCCTCGCTGTCAGGCGCAAAGGTCAGGCGCGCCTGAGTGGTTGAAGTGCGAATAATGCCAGTCAGGCAATCACCGTCTTTGAGGAAAGTGCCGAGGATTGGCATGAGCTTACCCTTTCGTTCGTTGCTGCAACCTCCGCCGTGGCGGTCGCTCGCAAAGAAACAGGGATAGCTACTCAGTCCTGCCACCGATGACGCAGTCAGCGGGGAACCCCTCCGCCGTCCGAATGGGCAAGCGGGACGGGGTTGGCGGGGCTGGGGGCTATCGCATATCTGCGACAGGCGATCCGTCACATGGGGCAGGGTGGAGACGAGCAAGGGCAAGGCTCTTGGCAGTCGGCGCGATCCGATGGTGTTGCGCTCGCTAGGGCACTCAGCACCAATCTCTGATCCGTTCTGATATCGACTATCAGCGCGAGGCTTGATTGCCTTTGGCGGAATGCGGGGCGTCATGTCGGGATCGAAGCAATCGCGGTTTCGCTCGATGGCCGTCACTGAGCTTTCAGATCGACCGACGGTGCAGGGGTGTCTCTCAGGGGCGTTTTGTCCTGGCCGCATTCCATCGCTGCCTTTCCTCACATGGCCAGTCATTGATCCCGTCGCCAATCGCCGCAACGGCGCGCTTGCCAGTTTCATCCCCTGGCCCCTTCAATGTTTTGGTGCCATTCCTCGCGAAACAATAAACAGGCCGCTTGCCGTCCTCCACTGCGTTTCGGCCCTGCGGGTGCAGCGCCCGGCTGAGACGGTCTCTCATTTTGGCCATGGAAAGGCCCGCGACGGTCGCGGGCTTCCTAAGCAAAACAGGAGACACATACCATGACCACCATCGCAACTTTCACCAAACCGAGACCGGCTACATCGGCGAAATCCACACGCTGGCTCTGAAATCGAAGCTGACGCTGAGCCCCGCAGACAACACCAAGGGCAAGGCTCCCGACTTCCGAGTGATCGCTGATGACGGCATCGAGATCGGCGGCGCTTGGAAGCGCAAGAGCAAGAGCGGCAACGCCTATCTCTCAGTCCGCCTTGACGACCCGAGCTTCACCGCCCCGGTTTACGCCAACCTCGTCGAGCGTGACGGCCAGCACCTGCTGATCTGGAAGCGCTAATGATCCGCCAAACGATACCGTCGCCAACATTGGCGGCGGTATTTTTGTGCGCCAACGTGCCTCAATTTTCTGCCGCGAGAGTGGCCTTTGTGATATAATTCTGAAAATACGAAAGGGTGAAAAATTGCAGATTACTTTGCCGCCAGACTTGGCAAAAATTGTTCAGAGAAAGGTAGACTCACGGCTCTACAAGACGCCGGACGATGTCGTTCGTATGGCGCTTGAAGTCCTTGTCGAATACGACCGAGAAGACGAAGCACGGCTGAAGGTGTTGCGGGATATGGTTCGAGAAGCCGACGAATCCTATGAACGAGGGGAATCCATAGAGTTTACGACTATGGAGGAGTTGCTCAAGGAAGATGACTAAGGAAGCCACGTGGCGAAACCTCCGGCTCCAAAGATTGAATCGCCAGCCCGCAGTGACCTGCGACGAATTGGACAGGAAACCGCTGAGCAGTGGGGCGAGGCACAAAAGGCGCGCTATCTTTCCAAAATCGAAACCCTGATAAAGACCATCGCTTTACAGCCTCGGATGGGTCAGGCCAGAGATGACCTTCGAGGTGGTGTAAGGACAGTTGTCACTGGGAAACACCACATCCTTTATAGTCTGCGTGACGGGCGTGTTCACATTCTACGGGTGGTGCACCAAAGCAGAGACTTGCAGCGTGAAATTGAGCGCGGGCGTTCCAAGGAGTTGGACATCGGGGGATGAAAAACCGCCCCCATTGCTGGGGGCGGTTTTTCGTTAGGAGCGTGATGGCAATGACTCGAAGTCGAGGTCCACGACCATACCGAGTGCAATAGACAGTCGCACCAATTCGACCAAGGTGATGTTGTTCGCCTTGCCTTCATAGATTTCTCGAATGCGCCCTTCACCAAGAAAGGCATCTTCGAGTAATTCATCCTTTGGCACGTCACTACGTTTGAAAGCGTCAATTAAGGCCATGGATGCAATCTGCTTTGCGAGGTTTTCGCATTCGAGAAGGTACGCCTTATCGGCGTCCGAGAGCTGGTCGTCAGACATAGCGGTTCAGCCGCACCCGTTTCCGGGGCGGTTCCCTGATAATGTTAAAGGTGAAAGAGTCAGCGCTGGAAGGAGGCAAAAGCCTCGCCAGTAAACGGTTCAGAAGATGGCGCTGATGGCTAAGGTGTGGTAATCGGCCAACACACTTACAACCCCCACCGTGTCAGTTTTTTATGCTTCCATTTCGCTCGCCGCGCGACGGTTTTGGCGGCATTTTCAGGGGTGTCAGGCGTTGCCTAGGAATTTCGCCTGACGGTGTTGTGGTGCTCTGTTGGGTGCTGGCGCTTGTTGATCTTTGTTGTCCCTTGCTGTTTTTGTATGCGTATTATAGAGTGTTTCAGCGGCTTATAGCGTTGTCGTTTCTGCTATTTTTCATACAGCAGGGAGGTGCTTTGCAGCTCACGCTGACGGCAAGATGTATTTTCGCATACGAAAACCCTTTAGCCCTTACGGTCTCGGGTTTTCTGGCGAAAAGGCTCTTATGGCATTCGACCACACCTGCGGTGGATCTCAAGCCGAGCTTATCATCTTGCGCTTGCAGCGGGCTTTGAAGGGCTGCCCAGGCACCTTGTGAAACGGCATTGGAGGTAGCCCCATGGCGCGACCAAGAAAGGCTCCAGAAGATCAGCGCACCCGCGTGTTGAGCGTGCGGCTGACGGCCGATGAATATGCTCGTGTCGAGGCTATGGCGCGCGATGCTGGAATGCTTGCTGGACCCTATGCCCGCACTACCATTCTGGACAAGCGACCGCGCTCTAAACCCGTGACCAATCTGGTGTTCGAAAAGCTCCTCTATGAGCTGACATCCATCGCCACGAACTTCCGCCAGCTTCACGATGCAACCGGTGAAGAGCGCTACCTGAAAATGGCGCGGTATGTTGGCGGTCACATGGTGGAAAGGCTGCTTGGTCGAAATGACCTCATCAGCCTGATCGAGGAACAACTCGAACCGCTCAACGGTGCTGGCCATGCCATCAATGGGCTTGCCCGCCGCGCCAACTCAGGTGCTGACCTTGACCCCGAAGATCGCAAGTGGGCCATCCAAGGTTTGAAGCTTGCCCTGGCACCGTTGGAAGAAGCGCTGGGCGAGGGCGGTCAAGAGACTGGCGGGTAGGGACAAGGATGCGGTTCAAGATTCCATCAAAGCAGCCTGCCGCGTTTAAGTCATCGGCGTTGTATCTGGCAGGTCGAACCAAGGGGCTGTCCACCGATCGCGTGGCGTGGATGGAGGCCAGAAACCTTGAGACGACCGATCCCTTGGCCGCTGCCACCATCATGGAAGCGACCGCCGCGCAGAACCTTCGCTGCAAGAGGCCTGTCTATCATTTCGTCCTGTCCTTTGATCCGAAGGATGCGCGACGGGGCAAGCTACCGCCAGAAGTGCTGCGCGAAATTGCGGGCGAGGCCATCGAGCGCATGGGGCTGACCGAGCATCAGATGCTTGTCTATGCCCACAAGGACACCAAGCATCCCCACATGCACTTCCTGATAAACAGGGTGCATTCCACCACCGGCAAAGCTTTCGACCGTCACAATGATGGGCGCAGGCTGACGGAGCTTTGCAGAGAAATTGCCCGAGAGCGTGAGCTCAACATCCCGCGCGACAAGGAACGCATTCGCGAGCTGGAGAAGGTGGACGACTTCGATTTGGTCGAAAGCCTCGATGCGCCAACCGAGGGTGAATATTGGCAGGCCAAACGCGAAGAACGAGAACCTCAGATTGCCATGGGCAAGGATGAGGTCAAAGCCCTGCGCGAAAAGGTGCAGGGCCACTTCTACAATGCAAAGGACTGGCATGACCTTACCGCACGGCTGGGGGCGCAGGGTGTCTTCCTGCAACGCAAAGGTCAGGGGCTTGTACTCGCCAAGGGCGAGCGCTTCGCCAAGCTCTCGCAGATGGGCAAGAGCGTAAGGCTGGCGGAGCTAGAGGATCGCTTTGGTGAGCGGTTTGATGTGTTCATGGCCGAGCGCATGAAAGACCTCGCACGGGATGACGCGCCGGAGGCGCAGATCCCAGGCTACGAGAACATGACGCCTGCCGAACAGCGCGCGGCTAAACGCTATCACGATGCCAAGTTGGCAGTTGACCGTAAGAAGGGTGATCCTGTTCTGGAGCTTGATGCCGCAGACTATGATTATCGTTATTGGGCAGGGGTTGAAACAGTTTACAGGGCAGGTGAGCGTCGCATCTCGCGGCTTGAGCGTGATCGCGGCTGGCTGAAGAAGACGTTGCCGAACTACGAAGCCCGCGAAATGGCTTCAGAAGCTCAATTCAACCAGTCCTTGTTCGACATATTCCGCAACCCGGAAAAGGCCGCGGAACGCTGGTTGAAGCTGGAACAGACCTTTGGCGTCGCCGACGCCGAGCGCATGGTGAAGAAAAACGCCAACCTGCTTGGTCGGATGAACGGGGCACGATACTTAGGGGTAGACACCGAGGCGCGAGGGAATGCGAAGCGTGCCTTCCGAAAGCTACATTTGAAACGCCGTCGCTGGCAGGAGCAGCAACTCAAGCTTGGGCATCATCGCGACCGTATCGAGGCCAACCGCCGTGCCTTGCGGATTGCGCTGAATGACTTCGCCATGCTGCGATTGCGCGCTGATGTGCCGTTTGAGCTGCGGGAAATCATGAGGGAGAAGGCTATGCGCCGCGCCAAGGCACTGACCCGCGCGACTGACAAAGCCATCCTTGCCAGCAACCTTGCTGAAGATCGCAAAATGGAATTGCTCCGCGCCCGTCGTACCTACATGGAGCGGAAGCGGGAACGCGAGCGCGACCGGGACTATAATCGCACCCAGGGGCTTGATTATCTGGATCGATGAGGTCGCTAGCGGCCTGAAGCAGCTCGCGGACAATTCAAGACTGCGCGGCGCGCTTTTTCAGGCGATGCTCCCACCAATCAAAGTAGCGGATTTTGCGGGCGCGAAAGGCTGGGAGGCCTTGAACGAACACCAGTTGATCCTTGGCTTCCATCGTCAGAATTTCACCGGTGGTCATCAGCTGGCGCGCACCTTCAAAAGCCCCTGAGTGGAAAGAGCCAGCGACGAGGTTGAACGGTAGGGACGAGCTTTGCCCTTCCGAGCGCATTCGAACCGTCGCCGTGCCGAGCATATCCGACAACAGCTTGGCGGTTTCGGGGTCTTGCACATTGAAGGCCTGCCGCACCGCGCAGTTGGCGATCATTGAGCGCGCTTTCGGATAGGTCTTCTGGAGCTGATCCAAATCCTGCACGAACAACCACAGCTTAGCGCCATATCCGGCCAAATAGCCAATGCCTTCCTCGATAGGACGCATATACCCAAGCGCTGGCAGCTCATCGAGCATGAACAGCACCGGCTGAGCAGGCTTGGCCATATTCCGTGTCATGGCCACGGTGGCCAGGCCAGCCATCAACCGCAGGAATGGGCGGTAGGTTTCCAGATACTCTGGGGGCACGATAATGAACACTGAACCCACATCATCCTTCAGGCTCTCAAAGCTGAAGGATGAGCGTCCCGTTGCTGCCCGTAGTTCAGGACTCTCGAATAGTTCGGTCGCCCCTTGTGCCGTCGAGATCACCGCCGACCGTTCCTTCGGTTCTTTCTGACCAAACCCGCGCGCGATGCGGGCGACGTTTTCCTGATGGCTCATTGCCATCTTCGCCAGCAGCAGTTCGAATTCCTCGCTGTCCTGCATCAGCAGGTCGCGCAGCGTGCCGAGGTTTTGCTCCAGCAAGTCCCAATGATGCCGGATATAGAGGAGCAGGCCGGTGATTAGTGTTCGCGCTTCGCGTTCCCAGTGGTTCTGCTGGGCGTGTTCGGGCACCACCAGCATTTCGGCGATGAGACGTGCGTCATCGACCTCATAGGCAGTTGTGATGCGGATGAAATCGAGCGGGTTGAGCGTCGCGAGGTTAGCTTTTGCGCCGCCGAGTGGTGCAAGCTCGTAAACTGGCCCTAGGGTTGCGCGGTAGGCGCGGGCAATGTCGCTGTTCTCACCCTTGATGTCCGTCACAACCACCGAACCGGGGTAATCAAGCAAATTGGGAATGACACAGCCGACACCCTTACCGCTTCGCGTTGGTGCAAAAGTCAGCAGGTGGCCTTCACCTCGGTAGCGCAACATTCGGCCATTCTTTCGGCCCAGAATAAGGCCTTTGCCTGTCAGCAGTTTACCCATTCGAGCATCCGCCAGCCCCGCGAAGCGAGCTGAACCATGGGTGTCAGGCTTGTAGAAGACGGCCGAAGCCGTGTTTTTGCGAGATAGCCAGCAAGGCCAAGCACAGCGGCCATGATCCCGCCTAGCCACGCGGGTGGCGCGAAAAGGGCATAGCCAGCCAGTGCGCCAACAATCGGCAGAAGTTTCCAAGAAAGGGTCAGCATCGCATAGAGCGACAGGATAAGGGTGCGTACGAAGCCCATGGCCAAAGCCTCCAGATTGTTGTTTCTGAAGACTTCTGCACCGCAACTCGAACCGGAAAACTGGACGGAACCAGCCAGACTGACTGGTTACCGACCATTATGGCCAGCCTTGGCAGACTTCCTTATTTTCCAGTTTTTTCTGAAAATTATTGGAAATTCCTCGATTTTGCCGTAAATTTACATCTGCAAACGAAGGTAGCAGCTTATGGACGACGAAATTCTGACGATCCAAGAGATAGCTACATTTCTGAAAATTAAAGAAAAGACCGCCTACGACCTTGTGGCAAGGGGCGAACTTCCCGGCTTCAAGGTTGGCGGGAGTTGGCGGTTTCGTCGCTCAGACATCGAAGAATGGATTGATGCAAAGACCCGGAAGGCTTCTCGCTGAATCATGAATGTTCCATACTACCCAGTGATCGACCTTTTTGCGGGACCGGGAGGCCTGGGGGAGGGTTTCGCTTCTGTAAAAAGGGGCAAAAGGCCAGCCTTCAAATCACTCGCTGCTATTGAGCGTGACGAGTCAGCCCATAGAACGCTTCACCTTCGACACTTTGTGCGAGAGTTCGGTGATGTTCTGCCAAGCGAGTACTATGATTACCTGGCCGGGAATCTGACAAGAGAAGACTTGAGGCAAAAATTCCCCTATGAGTGGGAGGCCGCTGAGCAGTCTGCACTCAAACTTTCATTGGGTGAAGCAAATCATGACCATGTAAAGTCACTGATTACGAAAAGGCTTCGCGGCCACAAGAAATGGGTTCTGGTCGGAGGCCCTCCTTGCCAAGCCTATTCACTTGTAGGTCGGTCACGCCGAGCCCACGATCCAAACTTCGAGCAGGACGAGAAACACTTTCTTTATCGTGAGTATCTCAAGATCATAACTGACCATCAGCCCCCCATTTTGTCATGGAGAATGTGAAAGGCCTTCTGTCTGCCAAAGTCGGCGGAAAACCTGTTATTGGTCGAATTCTTAGCGACCTTTCTCGACCGAAGGCCGCCACCACAGAATGCGGTAATGGTCTTAGCTACCGCCTCTTTTCACTCACGGAGCGCGGAGAGCTGATTGAGGGCGCATCACCAAATTCGTTTATTGTTCGAGCTGAAGAGCATGGTGTGCCACAGGCTCGACATCGGATGTTCATTGTAGGCGTTCGCTCTGATATTGATATCGAACCTAATATTCTGAAAAAGCAATCGTCTCCGTCAGTTCAAGATGTGATTGATGACCTTCCGGCAATCAGGAGCGGCATTTCAAAAGAGCCTGATAGCTTTAAGTCTTGGTCTGATGCCATTGCTGAAATTTGGGGCACCGAGTGGCTAAGCAGAGCGGTCAACGGAAAAGGAATTTCAAGGTTTTCAAAAAAGGCTGCTGCCGCGCTGCCAGCCAGTCGTTCTTCTAACGTCTGCACGCGGCCCCGCGCCATGTCACAGTGGTTCGGCGACAAAGAACTGCCAATTATTACCTGCCACGAAGCACGGTCACATATGCGCACCGACCTTCAACGATACTTTTTGCATCCCTATTCGCTGAGCAGACCGGTGTTTCTCCAAAGCTAATCGATTTCCCGGAGGCGCTTCTTCCCAATCACCGCAATGTGGAAGCAGGTCGAGCTGGTAAGATGTTCTCTGATCGTTTTAGAGTCCAGGTTGCAGACCGTGTCTCGACGACCGTTACATCCCACATATCTAAGGATGGCCACTACTTTATCCATTATGATCCGAGGCAGTGCAGAAGCTTGACAGTTCGCGAGGCCGCCCGATTGCAGACCTTCCCGGACAACTACCATTTTGAGGGACCAAGGACGCAGCAATATCACCAAGTCGGTAATGCTGTTCCTCCTTATCTGGCCAATCAGATTGGCGAGATAGTCGCTGATGTCCTCGACCGCATGGAGGACTCCTAGATGGTAGATGTTTTGACCCCGGCGCAACGAAGCCGAAATATGTCTCGAATTCGCGGCAAGGACACAAAGCCAGAATTGACACTGCGTTCATTACTGCACGCAAGCGGTCTCCGCTTTCGTCTTCATCATCCCGACCTACCTGGGCGCCCCGACATTGTCCTTCCCAAATACAGGACAGCGGTGTTTGTGCATGGTTGTTTCTGGCACCGCCACCAAGATTGCCCTTATGCCACAATGCCGAAGACGCGCCCCGACTTCTGGGCCGAAAAATTTGAAGCAACGGTAGTTCGTGACGCTGCGAAATCAGAAGAGTTGGAAGCGTCTGGCTGGCACGTCCACACAGTGTGGGAATGTGAACTCAAAGAGGATGCTGAGCGGGTTGTCACACGTCTGCAAAATCATCTGCGGGAGGTATGCTGATGGCGAAAGAGTACCCACTACCTCCTAGTGCTGCGTGTTTGTCCGCTTCCATGCGGGATCTCGGATATTCCCTAGAGACGGCAGTTGCTGATCTCATTGATAACAGCATCTCGGCCGGTGCGATCAATATTCAGGTTTTCTGCGACATCTCTTCGCAACAGCCCACTTTGGCAATCATCGATGATGGCCGAGGTATGAATGGCAATGAGATGCTGGTCGCTATGCGTCACGGGTCAGCAAATCCCGGTGAAAAGAGAGCGCCAGATGACTTAGGCAGATTCGGCCTTGGTTTGAAAACGGCGTCATTCTCTCAATGCAGACAATTGACTTTGGTAAGCTCCAAACAAGGCGAGGTCAGCGCCACCGAATGGAATCTCGATCTCGTCGACCAAAAGGACGATTGGCTAATCTCGATCCTCGACGATGAGGAAATTGCAGAACTGCCTTTTGCAGATCGCATTGAAGGCAATGGAACTTTAGTCCTGTGGCGGAATCTTGATCGTCTTTTCGAAGATGAGACCGGTGCGAAACGTGCCGAAATTGTGAACGAAAAGCTCGATATTCTCGGAAAGCATCTTGCACTCGTTTTTCATCGCTTCCTCTCAGGCGATGTGCGCGGACGTAAGAAGATATCACTTTCGGTAAATGGCCATCCCGTTGAACCATTTGATCCATTCTGCCGCCGAAATCCGGCTACACAGGTGTTGCCCGAAGAAATCGTCAGGATTGATGGAAGCTCGGTGCATATGCAGCCCTACATCCTTCCACATCACAGTAAGCTGACCGCAAAGGAGTACGATTTTTATCAGGATCGCAGTGAATTCCTCTCAAACCAAGGCGCGTACATATATCGCAATGGCCGTCTGATGGCTTGGGGGGACTGGTTTCGATTGGTGCCAAAAGGTGAGGCTACAAAGCTTGCAAGGGTGCAGATCGATTTCCCGAACAGCCTGGATGAAGGCTGGACCATCGACATCAAGAAATCCCGCGCTCGTCCGCCACATCAAGTTCGTGAGCGACTGAGACAAATCATTCAGCGCGTCGCAGGCAGGAGTACCACAGTTCATCGCGGAAGAGGGAAACGCCTCTTCGAAGAAACCAAAGCGCCAATATGGGAGCGGTATGCTGATAAGGGGGCAATAAGGTACACCCTAAATTCGAACCATCCTCTGATCCAGTCTCTGTCAGAACAGTTGGATGTTGACGGTCAAAAATCGCTAGAGTCCCTCATCGATGCAATTGCTTCCTCACTGCCTGTTGAGATGATTTACTCAGATTTCTCGACTAATCCAAAGGATGTCAGGCAGTCGCGTCCCGACATTGAAGACGTAGTTGACCGGTTGGGGGCAATGAAGAAGCTGCTGTTTGATGGAAAGTCTTTTGATGCCGACCAGTTCAGAGATGTGATAAAGTCTACTAAGCTATTCCAGAATAACGAAGATGTAATTGAAGATTTTATCAGGGGGCGCTGGGTTGACGCAAAATCCAATACAAGAAGAGAAAAACTTTACTGCTTCTCTCATTTCCAGTCTCGCTGTGAAGGGCGGAGCCCCAACTCGAGAGGAGATTGAGAAATTTGCAGATGGTCTTGCTGCTCTCAGTGGCTATTCGGGCGACCTGAAAGCCGTTGTAAACGAGGCGATGATCGCGATTGATACCCGCATGGGGGCAGGGGTTTCACTCGTCGATGTGCAAGCCCAGCACGATGATGAATGGGTTTTTAAACGTGATGACATCGACTGGGTATATGCAGAAGCCTACGAGCAGTATCTGAAGTCCGAGGGCTGGCATCCCAATATTGTCAATTCACTTAGTGATGTATCAGCAAAGATTCTCGGTCACCTGCAAGACCCGAAGAGCGAAGGAGCATGGGACCGGCGCGGCCTTGTTATTGGCCATGTGCAGTCTGGTAAAACCGCCAACTACATGGGGGTAATCTCAAGAGCAGCAGACGCAGGATACAAGTTCATCATCGTTATCGCTGGTATCCACAATAATCTACGAAAACAGACCCAGGAACGTATCGACGCCGGCTTTATCGGTCTTTCGAGTGACCCGGAAAATCGAGTGAAGATAGGCGTAGGGCTCAGTGGAAACTATTCTCGGCCGGTCACGCTGACGACAATCAATGATGATTTCAACAAGAAGACAGCCAATCAGAGCGGCTGGCAGCTTAATGACTTCACCAAGCCGATAGTCATTGTCATCAAGAAGAATGTTCACACGCTAGCGGCCCTTCACAAATGGCTGAAGGAGATGAACGCCCAGGGCGATGGGAAGATATCTGATGTTCCTATGTTGATGATCGACGATGAGGCGGACAATGCTTCGATCAATACTAACAAGCCGGAGATCGACCCAACCCGAACCAACTCTATGATTCGAGGGATTTTGGGGCTGTTCGCTAAATCCTGCTATGTCGGCTACACTGCGACACCATTCGCAAATATCTTCATCAATCCTGAGGGCTACGATGAAGAAGTGTATGACGAGTTGTTCCCCCGCGACTTCATTTACAGCCTAGACGCTCCAAACACTTATTTTGGCCCAAATGTCGTATTTCTCGATGAAATACGAAGCTCAAAAATTGTCGAACCAATTGTCGATTGTGAAGAGTATCTGCCGTTCTCGCATAAAAAAGACCACGATGTATTCGAGCTGCCGCCAAGTCTCTATCGGGCGATAAATCAGTTTATCGTCGCTCGTGCCATAAGGAATCTCAGGGGGCACGCAAACAAGCACTGCTCCATGATGGTGAATGTCTCACGATTTGTAGACGTCCAGAAACTCGTTCGCGATCTGATCAGCGTATACGAGAAAAAGCTACGGGAGGCTGTAAAGGCCAATTACGCCATGCCCGAAGCCGTTTCTGCGAAGAACGCATATATGCAGTCGCTCAAACAGGTGTTTAACGACGAATTTGCGGACAGTGGGTTCGAGTGGGACGAGGTCAAATCTGCCCTATTCAGTGTATTCGATAACCTGCGGCTCTTTGTTGTAAACAGCAAATCCGATGAGGCATTGGATTTCAAGAAGTACGAGAAAAGCGGAGATGGACTGACGGCCATTGCCGTTGGCGGACTGAGCCTCTCCCGAGGCCTTACGATTGAAGGCCTTACCGTGAGCTACATGTATCGAAATACACGCATGTATGACACCCTGATGCAGATGGGTCGATGGTTCGGCTACCGCCCCGGCTACGAGGATGTTTGCCGGGTGCATCTCTCACCAGATTCCATCGACTGGTATGCACACATCGCTGAGGCCTCTGAAGAATTGCGGCAGCAGATTAAACGGATGAGGCGCGATGGTCTGAGCCCGAAGCAGTTTGGATTGTATGTGAAGGCTCACCCTGACAGCCTGCTCATTACGGCCGCTAACAAGATGCGTAGCGGTGAAAAGATAACGGTAAAGCAAAACTTCAGCTTGAAGCAGTTGGAGAGCTATCGTTTGCCATCAGACAAAGATGTCAATTCACGGAATGAGAAGCTCATTTCGGAGTATTGGAGAGATGGGTTCGGCGGGAAGGTCGTAAAAGATTCTGGAAAGGGCTGGTTCATTGAGAATGTGTCGGTCGAGATCATTGAGGAATTCCTGACCAAGTTTGAAGCGCACCCTGGATATGCAATCCAGAAATCTGCCGCGCTGGACTATCTTCATCAGATTTCAAACGACCATCCGCTTGGAGACGTGCTGTTGATCTCGATTGGCGAGAATGACGAAGACGAGCAAAACTTTCGCCTCGGATTCCAAGAGCGAAAGAGCAGGAAGCAGGACAACGGGTGGCTCACTGCCGGATATCGTGTTGCGAGCAGAGGCGACGAAAAACTGGGGCTTTCAGATGAGCAACGCGCTCTCGCCGTTGCTAATGCCGAAGGCCAAGGAGCGAAAGGCCCGTCGGACACCCATTATCGTGAGATCAGGGACAAGCCGCTTCTCATGCTCCATGTGATGAAGCTCATGGGCAAGGAGGAAACGGAAGATCGCGTCCCTGCTTTCGGCATCAGCTTTCCTGGCGGAGATTACGACAAATCAGTCAATGTAGTCGCCAATTCCGTCTGGCTTGAGCAGATGCTTGGCAGCGAAGTCGATGATCCTGACGAGGAGGACGACTTTGATGAATATTGAGAGCCCTTGGCAAAAATCGCTGTACCCGAACAGGACTATAATGTTCGCCGCGCAGCGGATTGCGGATCAATACCGCTTTACTGGGGCCGGGATGCAGCCGGGCACTTCCTGTTCATCGTGGAACTCGATGGCGACCATTCTACACAGTTTAAGCAAGACGGGACTTCGGTCCATGGCATTGACGTTGATCTCAGATCATTCGGTGAGGGAACCGAGCAGGGCCTTGTCCTCACGTTGGAGAGACAAGTCGACAGCGACCTTTTTCATGGCCTTTGTGAAACGATGGCCTCCAGCCTCAAGGCAGTTCAGGATTCACCAACTGCTCTGGCGGTGGCTTTGGCGCACATCAAGCGTTGGAAGGCTTTCCTAGCTGGTAAGAAGGGACGTCTTTTGTCGCCAGAAGAGGTGCGAGGCCTGTTCGGCGAGCTATCATTCCTTCGTACCCTGTACACGGAGCATTTGGATCAGGTTTCAGCCATGGACGCTTGGGTGGCCCGGAGGTGCTCATCAGGACTTTATCTTTCAAAATACAGCCGTTGAAGTGAAGGCGCTCTCTGGCAGGGAACGGAGCACCGTTCGGATTTCATCGGAAGACCAGCTCGAAGCCTTGTGCGACAATCTCTATCTTTTGATCTATCGCCTAAGTGACCTGCCTGAGTCAGACCAGGCGGTATCGTTGAATCAACTCGTCCGTGACATTGAATCAGAACTTGAGGATGCGGAAGC